>JACIXM010000360.1 GCA_014360395.1 Actinotalea sp. | reverse complement strand
TCGACGGTCGCGACCATGGGTGCCATTACCCAGGCTTCCCTGCCGTTGCGCTCGGCGGCGCGGGCGACGGCCGCGAGCTGGGTGCGCAGCAGCTCGTCGGAGCCCCTGGTCAGGCGGAACCCGCGGACCCCGAGGGCGGGGTTCTCCTCGTCCGGAGCCGTGGCGAACGCGAGCGGCTTGTCCGCCCCCGCGTCGAGCGTCCGGATGACGACCTTGCGCCCGCCGAGCGCGGCGAGCGCGCGGGCGTAGGTGTCGGCCTGCTCGTCCTGGGTCGGCGCGGTCGCGCGGGACAGAAAGAGCACCTCGGTCCGGAACAGCCCGACTCCCTCGACGGCGGCCTCGGCGAGGCGATCGGCGTCCTGGGCCGTCCCGATGTTCGCCAGCAGCGCCACCCGGTGCCCGTCGCTCGTCGTCCCCGGCCCGTCGTCCTCGGCGAGCGCAGCCAGGCCGGCAGCGCGCTCCCGCAGCCGCTGACGCACGTCGTCGTCGGGTTCCGGGACCACCGTGCCCGCTGCCGCGTCCACGGCGACCTCCTCGCCGTCCCGCAGGCCGGCCGCGCCGCGCGCGCGGACCACGCAGGGGATGCCGAGCTGGCCGGCGATGATGGCGGTGTGGCCGGTGGGGCCGCCCTGCTCGATCACGATGCCCAGCACCTTGTCCAGGTCCAGGGCCGCGGTGTCGGCCGGGGACAGGTCGTCGGCGACGACGACGGAGGGCCGGTCGAGCGGAGGCACACCCGGCTCGGGCAGCCCGTGCAGGACGGCGACCACCCGGTCCCGCACGCTGCGCAGGTCGGTGACCCGCTCCGCCAGGTAGCCACCGGCGACCTCGAACAGGTCTGCGAACTCCGCGACCGTCCGGTCGACGGCGACGTCGGCCGGGTCCCCCTCCTCGAGGCGTCGGCGGGCCTGGCCGACGAGCTCGGGGTCCCGGGCCATGTCGGCCGTGGCCCCGAGGACCTCGCCGAGCGGACCGTCGGCGTCCGCGGCGCGTCGCTGGAGCGTCGTGGCGACCCTGGTGAACGCCTCCTGCAGGTCCTGCGCCGTGACCGTCCCGTCAGCGCACGGGGTGCCGTGCGCGCCCACCTCGGGCCGCGGGTGCGCCCTGGCCACCGGCCCCACGGCGGCCCCGAGGCCCACCCCGACTCCCTGGAGCGTGCGTGCGCCGCTCACGGGCGCTCGGCGTCCAGGTCGGTGGCCAGCAGGGACGCGAGGTCCTCCAGGACGGCGTCGGCGTCCGCGCCCTCGGCTGCGAGGGTCACCTCCTCCCCGTGCCCGACGGCCAGGGCCATGACGCGCAGGATGCTGGCGGCGTCCACCGGTGTGCCGCCCGCCTTGGCGATCGTGACGGGCAGGCCGGAGGCGGAGGCCGCCTGCGTGAAGACCTTGGCGGGTCGTGCGTGCAGGCCGACCCGTGAGGCGACGACCACCGTGCGCTGTGCCATGTCCACTCCTTCGAAGACGTCGAGATCCCGCATCGCCCGCTCTGGCCGCGGACGACACCCGCTCGGATGCGGGCCCCGGCTGGTCCGGGAGGTCTTGCACCCGCCGGGGAAGTGTGAGTA
>JACIXM010000036.1 GCA_014360395.1 Actinotalea sp. | reverse complement strand
GAAGACGTCCTTCATCCCGTCGATGTCGTGCGGGTTGACCATGAGGGCGCCGGCGAGCTCGTCGGCGGCGCCGGTGAACTCGCTGAGCACCAGGACGCCGCGCTCGTCGGTGCACGCGGCCACGAACTCCTTGGCGACCAGGTTCATCCCGTCGCGCAGGCTCGTCACGAGCATGACGTCGGCCGCCAGGTACAGCGCCGCCATCTCCTCCGGCGGGTAGGAGTGGTGCAGGTAGTAGATGGCCGCCGCGCCGATCTGCCCGTGCTCGCCGTTGATCCGCCCGACGAGGAGCTCGACCTCCTCGCGCAGCTGCTGGTAGGCCTCGACGTTCTCCCGGCTCGGGCTGGCGACCTGCACCAGGGCGGAGTCGGGCACCTCGAGGCGGCCCTCCGCCAGCAGCTCGCCGTAGGCCTTGATCCGGTGCCGGATGCCCTTGGTGTAGTCCAGGCGGTCCACGCCCAGCAGCAGCACCCGCGGGTCGCCGAGGTCCCGCCGGATCTCCCGCGCCCGGGCGCGGATGTCGTCCCGCCGGGCGAGGGCGTCGAACCGGGCGGAGTCGATCGAGATCGGGAACGCGGCGGCCCGGACCTCCCGGTCGGGCTCGCCCTCCGCGCCCGGGCAGTGCACGACCTGGCCCTTCGTCGTGAGGTCGGTCAGCCGCCGCACGACCCGGACGAAGTTCGCGGCGTCGCCGGCGCGCTGGAAGCCGATGAGGTCCGCGCCGAGCAGCCCCTCGACCACCTGCCGCCGCCACGGCAGCTGGGCGAAGATCTCCAGCGGCGGGAACGGGATGTGGTGGAAGTACCCGATCTTCAGGTCCGGCCGGATCTCGCGGAGCATCGCCGGCACCAGCTGGAGCTGGTAGTCCTGCACCCACACCGTGCCGCCCTCGGCGGCCTGCTCCGCGGCGGCCTCGGCGAACCGGCGGTTGACCTTGCGGTAGGCGTCCCACCAGCGCCGGTGGAACTCCGGCGGGCTGATGACGTCGTGGCACAGCGGCCACAGCGTGTCGTTGGAGAAGCCCTCGTAGTAGTCGCGGACCTCCGCCTCGGTGAGCGTCACCGGCACCAGGCGCATGTCGTCGCCGTCGAACGGCGCGACCTCGACGTCCGGCTTGCCGACCCAGCCGACCCAGGCGCCGTCGGCGGCCTGCATGACGGGCTCCAGGGCGCTCACCAGCCCCCCGGGCGAGCGGCGCCAGCTCGTGCTGCCGTCCTCCTCGACGGTGATGTCCACCGGTAGACGGTTGGCGACGACGACCAGCGTGTACGACACGGCATCAGCTCCTCAGGTCCGTCACCGAGGGTAACCAAGACCGGGTCAAGAGGGCCGCTCAACGGTTCCGTGGACCGCGCGGGCGCGGGGCGGCGGGCGCGGCACCCGACGTCCTCGCGCCACCGCCAGTAGCGTTCCGGCATGGAACGGATCGGCGTCGTGCCCGGCACGGAGATCGGGGGGTACCGGGTGCTCGGCCCGCTCGGCCGCGGCGGCATGGGGTCGGTCTACCGGGCCGTGGACGCCGACGGCGTGACCGTGGCCATGAAGGTCCTGCACGCGCACCTGGCCGCCGACGACGCCCATCGCGAGCGGTTGCGCCGCGAGGTCGCGAACCTCCAGCGCGTGCGGCACCCCGCCGTCGCCCGCGTCCTGGACGCGGAGATCGACGCCGACGACGCCTTCGTGGTCACCGAGCTCGTGGACGGCACCGACCTCGCGGCGCGGGTCCGCGACGAGGGCCCCCTGCCGCCCTCCGCGCTCGCCGACCTCGCGGAGCGGCTGCGCGCGGCGCTCACGGTCGTCCACGACGCGGGCGTCCTGCACCGGGACCTCAGCCCCGGCAACGTCATGCTCAGCCCGCGCGGGCCGGTGCTCATCGACTTCGGCATCGCCCAGGCCGTCGAGGACGCCCGCGTCACGGCGACCGGCCTGGTCGCCGGGACGCCCGGGTACCTGTCGCCGGAGATGGTCCGCGGTGCCGAGCCGACCGCCGCGGCGGACTGGTGGGGCTGGGCCGCGGTCCTGGCCTTCGCGGCGACGGGCCGGGCCCCCTTCGGCACCCGTCCCCTGGCGGCGGTGCTCGCGCGCGTCGAGTCCGGCGAGGCGGACCTGGCCGGCCTGGATGCGCGGACCACGGCGGCGCTACGGTCCGCGCTCGCGGTCGACCCGGAGCGCCGCGCCGCGCCCGAGGGCGTCGTCGCGGAGCTGCGCCGGGCCGCGGGCGGGGACACCGCGGTCGAGGGCGACACCGAGCTCCTGCCCGGCGGGCGCGCGACCCAGGTGGTCCCCGCGGGCGGGACCGCGGTGCTGCCGCCCTGGGGGCCGGGGCCGGCCGACGACGCGGAGCGGACCGCGGTGCTCGGCGTGAGCACGCCCCCGGACGACGAGACCGCCGTCGTCCCCGTCGAGGACCGCGACGAGTACGGGGACACCCTCGAGCACGACCGGTACGACGGCGCGGACGCCGGCTACGACGGCGGGCAGGGGTACGACGGCGGGCCGGGGTACGACGGCGGGGACGAGGACCTCGCCGACGTGCCCGGGGCGGACGAGCCGCCGCCCCTGCGTCGGCGGGCCGTCAGCGTCCTGGCCGTCGGGGCGGTCCTCGTCGCGCTCGCGGCGACGCGTCCCGTCACCGCCCTGCTGGTCGCCGTCGTCCTCGCCGCCCTGGCGCGGACCGTGGGTGTCGGCGTGCAGGCCTTCTACCGGCGCCGGGCACGGCGCGGGACCCGGCGCGGGGAGGGTGTGCGGTCCGCCCTCGCGACGCCCTGGTACCTGGTCCTCGGCGTCCTGGGCGTGGTGCCCGCGGCGGTCGTGGCGGCGAGCACCGTCGTCGTGCTGGGCGGCGTGACGTGGTGGCTGGTCGGCTCCGGACGCTTCGTCATCGCCGCCCCGGCCCCCGGCGAGCCGGCCGGGGAGCTGGCCGGCAACGCGGCGTGGGTCACCCCGGCCCTGCTCGCCGCCGCCGCCGCGCTGGGCCTGGTGGTGCTGTGGTTCGGCCCCCTCATGCGGACGACCCGTACCGGCGCGCGCTGGACCCTGCGCGCCGTCGCCCCCGGACGCCTCGGGGCGATCCTGCTCGTCCTGCTCGCGCTCGCGGCCGCGGCCACGGTCGTCCTGACCTCCTCCGGCGCACAGACCCTCTGGTGGCCGCTGCCCGGTCCGCCCGAGCTGCGCTGAGCCGCCGTCGGCCGCGCCGGGCAGCGCGGCGTCCTGACCCGGTCCCGGCCGTCACAAAGGTCCGAGGTCCCATTCCGGCGCTCGGGCGCGCCTCGTAGGCTGGGCAGATGCACGAGGCGGGGTCGGACGCGGCACGGGGCCGTCGGCGCACCCTCGCGCGCCTGGCCGTCGCCTGGCTCGCGCTCGTCGCCGGCGTCGCGGCGCTCGTCGCGCACGCCCCCGTGCTCGTCCAGCGCTGCCTCGCCGCGGACGGCCTGACCGGCACGGTCGGGGTCCGGCTGGCGCTGCTGCGCCCGGACGCGGACTGCCCCTCCGGCACGCTCGCCCTCGGCGGCGAGCCCGGTCAGGTCATGGGCGTGCTCGTGCTCGTGGCGGTCCCTGTGGTCCTGGCCCACGTGCTCACCGCACTGGCGGCGGCGTGCGTGCTCGCCGGTGCCGGCGTCCTCGTGCGGGCTGTCGGGGCCCTGGTCGGCGCCGTCGTGCCCACCCTGCCCGGCGTGCCGCGGCTCGTCGTCGACCGCCTGCGCGCCGTCGTCGCCGACGTGGCGGCCCCGGTCGTCCGCGCGGTCCGCGACGCGAGCGTCCTGCGGCGGGGCCCGCCGCTCCTGGCCGGCGCCTGAGCGTCGCCGCGTCGCCGCTGTCCGCTCGCGCCCGCCCCGCGTCCGTCCCCGACGCACCCGCGTCCCCAGCCACCGAGGTCGACCATGTCCAGCACCAAGCCCACCCGCTCCCAGCGCGAGGAGGCCCGCGCGATCGCCGAGCGCCTCCAGAAGGAGCAGCAGGCCGCCGAGGCCCGCCGCCAGCGCACGATCCTCATCTCCCTGCTCGTCGTCGGCGCGCTCGCCATCGGCGGCGTCATCTGGTTCATCTTCGCCAACGCCGGCGAGTCCTCGTCCGGGACGATCGACGTGCCGAACCTCAGCCGCGCGGACGACCCCTTCGAGGGCATCAAGGCCCCCGCGGGCGTCACGGCCGACGGCGGGATCGTCGTCGGCGCGGACGGCGTCGCCGGGTCCACGGACGGCGCGGACGCCGACGCCGTGACCGTCAAGGTCTACTCCGACTTCCTCTGCCCGTTCTGCCAGATGTTCGAGCAGACGAACGGCCCCGTCCTGGCCGAGCTGCGCGAGGCCGGCGACGTCGTCACCGAGTACCACCTCGTGTCGATCCTCGACCGCGCCGCGGCCGGGACGCAGTACTCCACGCGCGCCGCCGCGGCGGTGGCCCTGGTGGCCGACCAGCAGCCGGAGGCGTTCGTGGACTTCATGGACGCGCTGTTCGTCAACCAGCCGTCGGAGGGCGCCTCGGGCCTGACCGACGCCGCGATGGCCGAGCTCGCGCGGCAGGCCGGCGTCTCCGCCGACGTCGCGGCGCAGATCGAGGACGGGAGCTACGCCCGGGGCGAGGACTCCTACGTGCCGTGGGTCGCGGCGGTGACGGAGCAGGCGTCGCGGGACCTCCCACGGCTGGCCACCCCGGCCGTGCTCCTGAACGGGCAGGACATCGGCCAGGACGGCCTCGGCGTCGACTGGCGCGTCCCGGGCGCGCTCGAGGCGGCCGTCGAGCAGGTGCGGGGCTGACCGTGGACCGCGCAGCGGAGGCCGACGGCGGCGTGGTGACGCAGCGCGACGGCGACGGGCGCGACGAGCCGGCGGGTCAGGCGGACCGGGGGCCTCGGCCCGACGACGTCGGCCTGCGGTCCGGCACCGGCCTCGTGGCGGCGCTGTTCCGCGTCCGGCACAGCAACGCGTTCATCTTCACGACGATGCTCGTGTCGGCGTGCGTGAGCCTGCTGGCGTCGTTCGTGCTCTCGATCGACGCCTTGCGGCTCGCGGAGAACCCCGGCCTGGTGCTGGGCTGCGACATCAACGCCGTGCTGTCCTGCGGCGCGGTGGCCCAGTCCTGGCAGGCGCAGCTGTTCGGGTTCCCCAACGCGTTCCTCGGGCTGGTGGCCGAGCCGGTGGTCATCACCATCGCGGTCGCCTCGCTCGGCGGCGTGCGGTTCCCGCGGTGGTTCATGTTCTCCGCGCAGGTCGTCTACACCCTCGGGCTGGTGTTCGCGTACTGGCTGTTCGCGCAGTCGACGTTCGTCCTCGGCGTCATGTGCCCGTGGTGCCTGCTCGTGACGGTCTCCACGACGCTGGTGTTCACGTCGCTGACCCACGTCAACGTGCGGGACGGGAACCTCTACCTCCCGCGCCGCACGCAGGAGCGGCTGCGGTGGGCGGTCGAGCGGGACGTCGACCTCGTCGTCGTCTGGGCGTGGCTGCTGGGGCTGACGGTCTTCGTCCTCCTGCGGTACGGCCCGGCGCTGCTCGCCTGAGCACCGGC
>JACIXM010000359.1 GCA_014360395.1 Actinotalea sp. | reverse complement strand
GGACGACACCCGCTCGGATGCGGGCCCCGGCTGGTCCGGGAGGTCTTGCACCCGCCGGGGAAGTGTGAGTAGGGTAACACTCAGATGAGCAGGGGGCGCTCAAACGAGCAGAACTCGAACGAGCATCGCACCGCAGCGCAGTGAGTCCCCGCGGCCGACCGACGGCTCGCGCCGAGGACGGCCCCGACTCGAGGAGGAGTGCTCATGGCTTCGTCAGTGCCGCACCACCGCGTCCGGCTCCAGGAGCAGGCGCAGGACTGGACGGCCGCCATCCGGGCGAGCGCCGAGCCCCTGCTCGCGGACGGGTGCATCACCGGCGACTACGTGGACGCGATCTTCGAGAGCTTCGCGACCAACGGTGACTACATGATCGTCGTGCCGGAGGTCGTGCTCGCGCACGCCCGCCCCGAGAACGGCGCGAACCAGACCGGGCTGAGCCTGCTCACCCTGCGCACGCCCGTGCCGTTCGCGCCGAACCCGGACAAGACCATCACGGCGGTCTTCACGCTCGCCGCCGCCGACGACGAGGCGCACCTGGCCCTCATGCGCTCCCTCGCCGAGGTCCTGGTCGACGACGCGGCGCTCGCCCGGCTGCTCACCTCGAGCGACGTCGACGAGGTCGTGACGATCCTCGGCGGGGAACCGCGGTGAGCGCTCCGTCCGTCCGGGTGACGGTCAACGGCCTCGAGATCGAGGTCGACGTCGACACCCACCTCATCGACGAGATCCTCCTCCCGCGCCTGGCAGCACTGGCCGAGCGCGCTGCCGGCGAGCGGCAGTTCGTCTTCCTCGCCGCGCCGCCCGGGGCCGGGAAGTCGACCCTCGCGGCCGTGCTGGAACGGCGGGCCACGTCCCTCGACCTCGCGACCATCGGCCTCGACGGCTTCCACCTGCCGACGGCCCACCTCGCAGCCACGCCGTCGCCCGACGGGACGGGCAGCCTCCTGGACGTCAAGGGGGCGCCGGAGACGTTCGACGTGGCCGAGCTCCGGCGCCACCTGCGCACGGCGAGGCACACGGACATGCTCTGGCCGACGTACGACCGGACCCTGCACGACGTGGTGCCGGCGAGCAAGGAGATCGCCGCGGGGCTCGTCCTCGTCGAGGGGAACTGGCTCCTGCTCGACGAGCCGGGGTGGGGCGACCTCAGCGCCCACTCGAGCCTGAACATCTTCGTCTCCGCGGACCGGGCGCTGCTGAGGGAGCGCCTCATCGACCGCAAGGTGCGCGGCGGGATGGACCGCGCCGCCGCCACGGACTTCTTCGAACGCAGCGACGGGCCCAACGTCGATCGCGTCCTGCGCAACACCGACACGAGAAAGGTTGATCTCATGCTCCACCTCGACCCGGACGGCACGATCGACCTGGGAGGTGCCCGATGACCGCGGCCCAGACCGCCCCTCCCGCCGCGGGGAGCGCGCGCCGCGCGCGGATCCAGGCGTTCGGCGGCTTCCTCACGGCGATGGTCATCCCGAACGTGGGGGCATTCATCGCCTGGGGCCTCCTCACCGCCCTGTTCATCCCCACCGGCTGGATCCCCAACGAGCACCTCGCCGAGCTCGTCGGGCCGATCATCACGTACGTGCTGCCGCTGCTCCTGGCGTACACGGGCGGCAAGCTCGTGCACGGCCACCGCGGCGGCGTCGCCGGCGCGATCGGCGCCGTGGGGCTCATCGTCGGGGCCGACATCCCGATGTTCCTCGGTGCGATGGTCATGGGCCCGCTGAGCGCGTGGCTCATCAAGAAGGTCGACGCGGCCCTCGAGCGGTTCATCCGTCCCGGCTTCGAGATGGTGATCAACAACTTCTCGCTCGGGATCCTCGGGATGGCGCTGTGCCTGCTGTCCTACCTGAGCATCGGACCGCTGATCCTCGGCGTGAACGAGGTCATGCTGGCCGGGATCACGGCCCTGGTCTCCACCGGCCTGCTGCCGCTGCTCGCGCTGCTCAACGAGCCGGCCAAGGTGCTCTTCCTCAACAACGTGATCGACCAGGGGATGTACTACCCGCTCGGCATGCAGCAGGCCGCCGAGGCCGGGAAGTCGATCT
>JACIXM010000358.1 GCA_014360395.1 Actinotalea sp. | reverse complement strand
CCAAGGTGCTCTTCCTCAACAACGTGATCGACCAGGGGATGTACTACCCGCTCGGCATGCAGCAGGCCGCCGAGGCCGGGAAGTCGATCTTCTTCACCGTCGCCTCGAACCCCGGCCCGGGCCTGGGCCTGCTCCTCGCGTTCTGGCTGTTCGGGGGTTCGAAGACCATCCGCGACAGCGCGCCGGGAGCGATCATCATCCACTTCTTCGGCGGGATCCACGAGATCTACTTCCCGTACGTGCTCATGAAGCCGATCACCATCATCGGCATGATCGCGGGAGCGATGTCCGGGATCGCGACCTTCATGGCGTTCGGCGCGGGGCTGGTCGCCGGCCCCAGCCCGGGGTCGATCTTCGCCTACCTCATCCTGACGCCGCGCGGTGACCACCTGGGCATCGTCTCCGGGGTCCTCGTCGCCACGATCGTGAGCTTCCTGGTCACCGCGGCGCTGCTGAAGCTGGACCGCAAGCGCAACGGGGACGCGGACGAGGACCTGAGCGAGTTCACCGAGCGCTCGAAGGCCATGAAGGCCGAGGGTGCGGCCCTCCTGTCCGGCGTCGTCGCGAACGGCGAGGACGGTCGTCCGGTGAAGATCGTCTTCGCCTGCGACGCGGGCATGGGCAGCAGCACCATGGGCGCGAGCATCTTCCGCAAGAAGCTGCCGTCGGACGGTCGTTCCGTCGAGGTGGTCAACACCTCGATCGAGAAGATCCCCGCGGACGCCGACGTCGTCGTCGTGCACGAGAACCTGGCGGAGCGGACCGCCATGGCCCGACCGGACGTCGAGATCATCACGATCAGCAACTACCTCAACGACCCGGCCCTGGACCACCTCCTCGCCCAGCTGACCGAGGAGGAGGTGGGTCGTGCGCAGTGAGGCAGCGGTCATCCACGGTCAGGACCAGGTGACGGTCACGACCGTCGACCTACCCGAGATCGGGCCCGAGGAGCTCCTCCTCAAGGTCGTCTCGAGCAGCATGTGCCTGTCGACGTCCAAGGCGCTCGCCCTGGGTTCGGACCACAAGCGGGTCCCCGACACGATCGCCGAGGAGCCGGTCATGACCGGTCACGAGTTCGCCGGGGTGATCGAGCAGGTGGGGAGCGCGCTCGTGGGGCAGTTCGCGCCCGGCCAGAGCGTCGCGGTGCAGCCCGCCATGGGCCTGGACACGGGGTACTCGCCCGGCTACAGCTACCCGTACTACGGGGGCGACGCCACCTACTGCATCATCCCCAAGATCGCCGTCGACAAGGGGTGCGTCCTGCCGTACTCGGGGACGTACTTCGCGAACGCCTCGCTGGCGGAGCCGATGTCCTGCATCATCGGCGCGTTCCGAGCCTCGTACCACACCGAGCCGTACGTGTACGAGCACGAGATGGGCATCCGCAAGGACGGCCGGCTGGCACTGCTCGGGTCGGGTGGCCCGATGGGGGTCGGGGCCGTGGACTACGCGCTCCACGGCCCGGTCTCCCCGCGTCAGGTCGTCGCTGTCGACGTCGACCCCGAGCGTCTGGGACGTCTGCGGTCGCTCTTCCCGCCCGAGGAGGCAGCGGCCCGCGGCATCGACCTGGTCTACCTCGACGTCCGTGACGTCGACGCGGCGGCGGCGTTGCGCGAGCTGAGCGGCGCAGAGGGCTACGACGACGTCCTCGTCCTCGCGGCCAGCGAGGAGCTCATCAGGGTCGGGGACGCCATCCTGGCCACCGACGGGTGCCTGAACTTCTTCGCCGGTCCCACGGACCGGTCGTTCTCGGTCCCGATGAACTTCTACAACGTGCACTACGAGCGGACGCACCTCGTCGGGACGTCCGGCGGGTCGCGCGACGACATGGCGGAGTGCCTGGAGCTGTCGAGCCAGGGCGTGCTCAACCCGTCGTTCATGGTGACCCACGTGGCCGGGTTGGACGCCGTGCCCGGCGCCCTGCGGGCCCTCCCGTCCTTCAAGGGCGGGAAGATCGTCGTCTACCCGCACGCCGAGATGGAGCTGACGGCCATCGAGGAGTTCGCGCCGAAGGGGGCCGCCGACCCGCGGTTCGCCCGCCTGGCGGAGATCTGCGACCGGCACGAGGGCATCTGGAACGAGGAGGCGGAGCGGTACCTCCTCGAGGCCTTCCGCCGGGCCTGAGCCCGAGGCGCACGCCCCGTCCTGGCGCACCGCGCCGTGACACGAGGCCCCGCACGGACCGTGCGGGGCCTCGTGCTGCGTGGCGGCTCCCGCCGCGTCGGCCTACCGCCCCGGGGGACGCGCTGGCGCGGGCCGGGCCGGGATCGCGCGGGCCGAGGCTCCGCGGGCGAGCACCTGCCGCTCGATGCGCGGCCGGCGCATCAGCTCCGCGGCGGTGTCGTCGTCGGTGATCAGTGACGTGATGAGGCCGGACCGTGCCACGGCCGCGATGGCCCCGACCTTCGGCGACGAGCCGGCGACGGCGAGGACGCGCGGCGCGTCGGTCAGCTCCCCGGGGGAGACGGAGATGCGCCGCGCCGCGGCCGCGGCCTCGATCAGGGTCCCGTCCTCCCGGACGAAGATCCCTGCCATCTCCGCCTTGGCGCCCTCGCGAGCGAGCTCGGCCCGGTCGGCGTCGGACAGGATCGCCGGCAGCTGCGAGACCGGCGGGTCCCACGACCCGACGGAGAGCACGGCGAGGCTGAGCTCCCGGTACAGCCCCATCGCACGGGCGATCGCCGGGTCGGCACGCAGCGAGTCGGCCGCCGCCTCGGACGCGGCGAAGAGGGGGGAGAAGATCGCCATGGTCCGGACGCTCGAGCGGTCCGCGATCCGGCGGATGACCTCGACGGGCGACTGGGCGAAGTCGTTGCCCACGGTGCCCGTCAGCTGGACGATCGTCGACGGCGGCAGGTCCTGCAGGGCCTCGCCGATGGCGATGAGGGTGCGGCCCCACGAGAAGCCGATGACATCCCCCTCGCGGGTCTCACGCCGGATGTAGGCGGCGGCCGCCCGGGCGAGGCGCGCCCGGTTCGACTCCTCGTTCTCGCCGGCGCGGACGACGACGCACTCCGGCAGGTTCAGGTGCTCGGCGAGCTCCGCGGACAGAGCGGGACGCTCCCAGCCGTCCTCGGCGATCTCGATCTTGACGATCCCCTCCTGGCGCGCCTCCTCGAGCAGGCGCGCGATCTTGAACCGGGACAGTCCGAAGGCCTTCGCCAGCTCCGTCTTGGACATGTCCTCGAAGTAGAACCGTCGTGCGATGCTGGCGATCAGCTGCCTCTCGGCGTCGTCCACTCTTCGCCCTTTCCCGGTGACATCTGGAGCAGGGCGCCGCCCACGTCCTGCACGCGTCCACCTTAGGCGTCGCGCTGCTGCTCAGGAGCCGGGGCGCGGTCCTCCTGCACGGGTGCCGGGTGGGGGCGCTTGGGCCGACGCTCGTCGCCGGAGGACCGTCCGCGCAGCCGACGGGTGGCCCACGGGTAGACGTGCTCGCGCAGCCACTGGGCGTCCTCGCGCATCCGCGCCAGTCGGGGCGACGCGGGCAGTGGCGTCAGCGGGTCGTCCCACCGGGGGTCGTCCGGCTCCAGGCCCAGCGCGGCGAGCGCGCCCTGGGCGACCCGGCGGTGACCTTCGGAGGTCAGGTGGATCCGGTCGGGCGCCCACATGCGCCAGTCGCGCAGCGACCGCATGCCCCACAGGTCGACGACGTGCGCGCCCTGGCGGCGGGCGATGGACCAGATGTGCGTGTTGTAGACCGCGACACGGCCGCGGGTCCGGCTCACGAGCGGGCTGTCCTTGGCGTCGACGCCGGTGCCCAGGAGCACGTCGGCGCCCGCCGCGCGCAGCCGGACGACGGCGTCCTCCAGCCGGACCGCCATGGCGTCCGGGTCCGCCGTCGGGCGCAGCATGTCGTTGCCCCCGCCGACGAGGCTGACCAGGTCCGGTGCCATCGCGAGCGCGGCCGGCACCTGCTCGGCGAGGATCGGCCCGAGGAGCCGACCGCGGATCGCCAGGTTCGCGTACTCCAGCGGCGTGCCGACGGCGTCCCGGGCGGTGGCGGCGTTCCCGGCAGGGGCGGACTGCGTCGCGAGGTGCAGGGCGAGGAGGTCCGCCCACCCCCGGCACGCCTGCGGCGCCACCTCCCCTGGAGTCCCCCCGTCCGGCAGGTCCCACAGCCCCTCGGTGAACGAGTCGCCCAGCGCGACGTAGCGCCGCCACGGCGCCGTGGCGCGGGTGGGGGCGGTGCCCTGCGCGGCGTCCCGGGCCGGGGCCGGGCCGGGTGCGCCGACCACCGCGTGCACGGGACCGGGCGAGGTGGGGACGGAGCGGCCGGCGGGCGCGGAGGAGCGGGTCACGGTGCCAGTCTGCGCCGGGGACGGCCCTGGGGTCACCTCGGTGGGTCAGGCGCCATCTGACCGGCACGGGCCCAGTCGACCGGCGGCGCCCCCTGCTCGGCGAGGAGCCGGTCCACGGCCGAGAAGGGGCGGGAGCCGAAGAAGCCCCGCGACGCCGACAGCGGGCTGGGGTGGACGCCTGTCACGACCGGGGTGTCGCCGAGGAACGGGCGGACGGTCTGCGCGTCGCGGCCCCACAGCAGGGCGACGAGGGGTCCGCCCCGCTCCACCAGGGCCCGCACCGCCCGCTCGGTGACGGCCTGCCAGCCCAGCCCGCGGTGGGAGCCGGGCGCGCCCTCCCGCACCGTGAGGACGCGGTTGAGCAGCAGGACGCCCTGCTCGGCCCAGCCGGTGAGGTCCCCCGTGGGGCCGGGGACGGCGCCGACGTCGTCGGCCAGCTCGCGGTAGATGTTCTGCAGCGACCGGGGCAGGGGCCGCACGTGCGGCGCGACCGAGAAGGCCAGGCCCGTCGCGTGCCCCGGGGTCGGGTACGGGTCCTGCCCGACCACGAGCACGCGCACCTGCGCCAGGGGCCGGGTGAAGGCGCGCAGGACGTCGGGCCCGGCCGGCAGGTACCGGTGGCCCTGCGCCACCTCGGCGCGCAGCGCGTCACCGATCGCGTGGACGCGGTCCTCGACCGGTGCGAGGGCCTGCGCCCAGTCCCCGGCGACGAGCTCGGGCAGGGGGCGGGAGGGCACGGGGGAAGGGTAGCCGCCGGCGTGGCGGCACTCGCCGGTGCCCCGGCCGGGCGCCGCGTCGCCCGGCCGGTCCAATGACACCGGTGTCATTCGGCGTCTACGATGGGCCCGATCGCACCACCCCGGAGGAGCCATGCCGACGACCTCGCCCCGCCTGACGACGCTCACCGCCGTCGGCGCGACCGCGACGGACGACCGGTCGACCGCGGCCGCCGGCGCGCTGAGCGAGCGGGACCAGCAGATCCTCGCCTTCGAGCGGCAGTGGTGGAAGTACGCCGGCGCCAAGGAGCAGGCGGTCCGCGAGCTCTTCGAGATGTCGGCCACGCGGTACTACCAGGTGCTCAACGCGCTCATCGACTCCCCGGCGGCGCTGGCCCACGACCCGATGCTCGTCAAGCGTCTGCGCCGGATGCGCACCTCGCGCCAGCGGGCCCGCACCGCGCGTCGTCTCGGCGTCGACGGCTGACCCGGCCGTCCCAGACGCTAGCCTGACCGGCGTGAAGGGCCACTACGCGTACCCGCCGGACGAGTTCGACGCCGCGGCGCAGGAGGAGCGTCCCCGCGGCGTGCACCGGGCGCCGCGCTCCTGGTGGAGCCGGTGGGGGGCCCTCGTCGCGGTGGTCGTCATCTTCCCGCTGCTCGCCTTCGGTGCCGTGACCTGGCTGTCGTCCTGGCAGGGCACGCAGGACGACGAGCCCATCGCGGGGGCCCCCCTGGACGACGAGCCCGAGGCCACCGAGCCGGCGGAGCCGACGGAGCCGGAGGGGACGGACGAGGAGCCCGTGGAGGAGACGCCGACCGAGGAGCCGACCCCGGAGGAGCCCGCGCTGCCCGAGCCGGACCTGACCGCATCGGTGATCGTGCTCAACGCGACCAACACCTCCGGCCTGGCCAGCGGTGGGGCGGCGCGGCTGCAGGAGGCGGGCTTCACGACGGTGACGTCCGGGAACTGGCAGGGCCAGGACCCGCCCGCCTCGGTCGTCTACTACGCCGACGCGGCGGACGAGGGCACGGCCGCCGAGGTCGCGACCGCCCTGGGCATCACCGCGGTCGAGCAGTCCGACGACGTCGACCGGGTCACCGCCGTCCTGTGGACGGACTACCAGCCGCAGTGACGCCGCCGGGCGGCGGGCCCGCTGGGGGCCGGGCGCCACCTGGGCGTCCGCCGGCCGCCGCGGTCGCCGGTCCCGCGCCCCTCGGGGAGGATGGTCGAGATGAGCGACCCGTCCGCACCCGACGTCGTCGTCGTCGGTTCCGGGCCCAACGGGCTGGCGGCGGCCGTGACGCTCGCGCGCAGCGGCCTGGCCGTCCAGGTGCTCGAGGCGCAGCCGACCGTCGGCGGCGGCGCCCGCACCGTCCCGGGGATCGTCCACGGCGTGGTGCACGACCAGTGCAGCGCCGTGCACCCCATGGCCCTCGCCTCGCCGTTCTTCCGTCGCTTCGACCTGCCGGCCCGGGGTGTGGAGCTGCTCCACCCCGAGGTGTCCTACGCCCAGCCGCTGGTCGACGGTGCCTCGGCGATCGCCTACCGCTCGCTCGACCGCACCGTCGAGCACCTCGGCGTCGACGGGCCGGCCTGGCGCGCCCTCATGGAGCCGCTGGTCGAACGGGCCGACGGCGTCGTGGGCTTCGTCCTCGGGGACCACAGGTCCGTTCCGCGCGACCTCGTGGCGGCGGTCCGCTTCGGGCTGGGGGTGCTCGAGCAGGGCCTGGGTGCGACGTGGGACCGGCGGTTCCGCGAGCACCGCGCGCCGGCGCTCCTGACCGGGGTCGCCTCCCACGCGATCACCCCCCTGCCCTCCCTGCCGGCGGCGGGCACCGCGCTGCTCCTCGGCGTCCTCGGCCACGCCACGGGGTGGTGCATCCCCCGCGGCGGTACCCAGACGATCACGGACGCCCTGGTCGCGGACCTCGTCGTGCACGGCGGGGTGGTGACGACGGACCATCCGGTGCGGTCGGCTGCGGACCTGCCGCCGGCGCACGCCTACGTCTTCGACACCACCCCCGGCACGGTCGCCGACGTCCTCGGGGACCGGATGCCGGCGCGGTTCGCCCGCGGGTTCCGCCGGTTCCGGCACGGCAACGGGGCGGCCAAGGTCGACTACGTCCTGTCCGGCCCGGTGCCGTGGGCCTACCCCGAGGTGGGTCTCGCCGGCACGGTGCACCTCGGCGGCTCCCGCCCGGAGATGGCCCGCGCTGAGCACGCCGTCGCCCGCGGCCGGCACGCCGAGCACCCCACGGTGCTGCTCAGCGACCCGGCCGTGGTCGATCCCGGGCGCACCGGCCCCGGCGGGATCCGCCCCCTGTGGGCCTACGCGCACGTCCCGGCCGGGTCCGAGCGCGACATGACCGAGGCCGTCACCGCGGAGATCGAGCGCTTCGCGCCGGGCTTCCGCGACGTCGTCGTCGCCGCGCACGCCGTGCCGGCCGCGCGGATGGCCCTGCACAACGCCAACTACGTCGGCGGGGACATCGCCTCCGGCGCCATCACGCTGCGGCGCATGCTCGTCGGGCCGCGGTGGCAGCTGGACCCCTTCGCCACCGGCGTCGACGGCGCGTACCTCTGCTCGTCCTCCGCGCCGCCCGGGCCGGGTGTGCACGGCATGGGCGGGTGGCACGTCGCCAGGCGGGTGCTGCGGGACCGGTTCGGGATCACCGTCCCACCCGACCTGCGTCCGGTGGGCTGAGGCGCCGGCGCGGGCCGTCGCCGGCCCAACGGCCGGGAATGCCCG
>JACIXM010000357.1 GCA_014360395.1 Actinotalea sp. | reverse complement strand
ATGGCCCGCGGAGCCGGGCTCCCGGGCATGGGCGGCATGGGTCGCCTGCCGGGCATGGGGGGGAAGAAGTCGCGCGGCCGGATGGCGCCGCAGCAGCGCAAGGCGAAGGGCAAGTCGGGGAACCCGGCCAAGCGCGCGCAGCAGGAGCGGGAGGCCGCCGAGCGCGCCGCGGGCAAGCGGCCGGCCGGCGCCCCGGGCTCCGCCTTCGGGCTGGACCGCGGGCCGTCCACCGTCGACCCGTCCTCGCTCGAGCTGCCGCCCGGCCTGGACAAGTTCCTGGGCCGATGAGTCCGGAGCCGTCGTCCGGAGCCGGGGCAGCGCCGCGACCGGCCACCCCGCCGTCGGGCGTCGGCGGACCGGTCCTGCACGTCCGCGGTCGCGTCCTGCTCGGTGACGAGCAGGAGACCGACGAGCTGTGGGTGGTCGACGGTCGCGTCAGCCTCACCCCGCCGCGCGACCGCACCCCGGTCGACGTCGTGACGCTCGAGGGCTGGGCGCTGCCCGGCCTCGTGGACCTGCACTGCCACATCGGCCTGGGGCCGCAGGGGCCGGTGGGCCGGGACACCGCCGAGGAGCAGGCGCGCACCGACCGCGACGCCGGCACGCTGCTGGTGCGCGACGCGGGCTCGCCCAGCGACACCCGGTGGGTCGACGAGCGCCACGACCTGCCCCGGGTCCTGCGCGCCGGGCGTCACCTGGCCCGGCCCAAGCGCTACCTGCGCTGGTACGGGCGGGAGCTCGACGCCGTCGAGGACCTCCCTGCCGCCGTCGCCCAGGAGGCCGCCCGCGGCGACGGCTGGGTCAAGGTCGTCGCCGACTGGATCGACCGGGACCTGGGGGAGGACGCCGATCTCACCCCGCTGTGGCCCGACCCCGTGCTCGCCGAGGCCGTCCGGGTGGCCCACGCCGCGGGGGCACGGGTGACCGCGCACACGTTCGCGACCGAGGCGCTGCCCGGCCTGCTCGCCGCCGGTGTCGACTGCCTCGAGCACGGCACCGGGCTCACCGCGTCGATGATCGACGAGGTGGCCCGGCGGGGGATCCCGGTCGTGCCGACCCTCGTCCAGGTCGCCAACTTCGCCGGGTTCGCCGAGCAGGCCGGCGACCGCTTCCCCCGCTACGCCGCGCGCATGAGGCGGATGCACGCGCGCCGCTACGAGCACGTCCGGGACCTGTACGACGCGGGGGTGCGCCTGCTGCTCGGCTCCGACGCCGGCGGCACGATCGCCCACGGTCGCCTCCCGGACGAGGCGGCCGAGATGGCCCTCGCGGGCGTGCCGGCGGCCGACGTCGTCGCCGCGGCGAGCTGGCGCGCCCGGGAGTTCCTCGGGGTGCCGGGCCTGGAGGAGGGCGCCCCGGCGGACCTCGTCCTCTACCCCACCGACCCCCGCCGCGACGTGCGGGTGCTCGCCGCGCCGACCGCCGTCGTCCTGCGGGGCCGGGTCGTCGCCTGACCTGCCGCAGGCGTCGTCGCCCCGGACGCACGAGACTGGGGCGGTGACCGAACCCGTGAGCCGGCCCGCCTCCCCACCGGGCCGCGAGGCGACCCTCGAGGAGCGGCTGGACCGGCTCCCGTTCACCCGCCGGCACGGCCGGCTGGTCGTCGGCTCGGGCATCGGCTGGGCGCTGGACGCGATGGACGTCGGGCTCATCGCGTTCGTCATCGCGGCGCTGCGGGTGCAGTGGGAGCTGAGCCAGACGCAGATGTCCTGGATCGCCTCCGTCGGCTTCGTCGGCATGGCGGTGGGCGCGAGCGTCGGGGGCCTGCTCGCGGACCGGGTGGGACGGCGCCAGGTCTTCGCGCTCACGCTGCTCGTGTACGGCCTGGCGACCGGGGCGTCCGCGCTGGTCACGTCCGTGGTCGCGCTCATGGTGCTGCGGTTCGTCGTCGGGCTCGGGCTGGGCGCCGAGCTGCCCGTCGCCTCGACGCTCGTCAGCGAGCTCGCCCCCGCGCGGATCCGCGGCCGGGTGGTCGTCGTGCTGGAGGCCTTCTGGGCGGTCGGCTGGATCCTCGCCGCGCTCATCGGCTACCTGGTCGTGCCCGCCGGTGACGACGGCTGGCGCTGGGCGCTGCTCATCGGCGGCGTCCCCGCCCTCTACGCGATCGTCGTCCGCCGCGGCCTGCCGGAGTCGGTCCGCTACCTCCTCTCGCGCGGGCGGGACGGCGAGGCCGAGCAGGTGGTGCGCGAGCTGGAGGAGTCGGCCGGCGGCCGGACCGTCCCGGTGCCGGCGGAGCCGGCCGGGGACTCCACGCCCGGGACCGAGGCGGCCGGCGCCGCGCCCGGACGCCGACGGGGCCCAGGTGCCCTGTGGTCGCGCCCGCTGCGGCGCAGGACGGCCGCCGCCTGGACCGTGTGGTTCTTCGTCAACCTGTCCTACTACGGCGCGTTCGTCTGGATGCCGTCCCTGCTCGTGGACGCCGGGTACACGCTCGTGCAGTCCTTCGGCTACACCCTGGTGATCACCCTCGCGCAGCTGCCCGGGTACGCCGCCGCGGCCGTGCTCGTCGAGGTGTGGGGGCGCCGACCGACGCTCGCCACGTTCCTGCTCGGCTCCGCGGGCGCGGCCCTGCTGTTCGGGACCGCGTCGACGACGGCCGGGGTGCTCGTGGCCGGGATGCTGCTGTCCTTCTTCAACCTCGGGGCCTGGGGTGCGCTGTACGCGGTGACCCCGGAGGTGTACCCGACGGCGCTGCGGGCGACGGGCGCGGGCTGGGCCGCCGGCTTCGGCCGGATCGCGTCGATCATCGCGCCCCTCTCGGTGCCGCCCCTGCTCGCGGCGGGGGGCACCGGCCTCGTCTTCGGCGTGTTCGCGGCGTCGTTCCTCCTTGCCGCCGCCGCCGCTCTCGCGCTGCCGGAGCTGCGCGGCCGGACGCTGGCGGGCTGAGCCGCCCCGGTGGCCGGCCTGCCGGCGGGCTCGGGTCCCGCGGCCGTCCGCGCGGTGCGACCACCCGCCGTCGTCTGGCAGAATGACGGGCTGTACTCGGCCCGGTCGGCCCCTCTACCCGTCCGAGGTCCGTGTCCCTGGTCTCCGCTCCCGCCTTCCCCACGGGCCGGTGCGCGGCGACCTCCCCAGCAGAACCAGGAGAGACCACCACAGTGGCCGTCAAGATCCGTCTGAAGCGTCTCGGCAAGATCCGGGCGCCGTACTACCGCATCGTCGTCGCGGACTCGCGCACCAAGCGCGACGGTCGCGTCATCGAGGAGATCGGCAAGTACCACCCGACCGAGGAGCCCTCGCTCATCGAGGTGCAGTCCGAGCGCGCCCAGTACTGGCTCGGCGTCGGTGCGCAGCCGACCGAGCAGGTGCTCGCGATCCTCAAGGTCACCGGCGACTGGCAGAAGTTCAAGGGCCTGCCGGGCGCCGAGGGCACCCTCAAGGTGAAGGACCGCTCCGGTGGCGAGGACGCCGCGGCCGCCGCGGTGAAGGCCGCCGCCGACGCGGCGGAGAAGGCCAAGGCCAAGGCGTCCGAGAAGAAGACCGCCGAGCCCGAGGCGCCGGCGCAGGAGTCGTCCGACGCCGCGGAGGAGCAGGCCTGATGCTCGCCGACGCCCTGGAGCACCTCGTGCGCGGCATCGTCGACCACCCGGACGACGTCCGGGTGAACGCGAGGTCGCTGCGCCGCGGGGAGCTCCTCGAGGTCCGGGTGCACCCTTCGGACCTCGGTCGGGTGATCGGCCGCAACGGTCGGACGGCGCGTGCGCTGCGCACCGTCGTCGGCGCCCTGGCGCCGCAGGGGTCGGTGCGGGTCGACGTCGTGGACGTGGACCGGCGCTGACCGGCAGGACATCGACGGCGCAGGCCCGGTCCCCACGGGGGCCGGGCCGGCGCCGGCCCCAGCAGGCCGCCCGCCGGGACCGCCCCGGCGGGCCCCC
>JACIXM010000356.1 GCA_014360395.1 Actinotalea sp. | reverse complement strand
AGCGCGGGCCGGTCGCGGCGCCGCCCCCGGCGCGCCCACCGGGGAGACCCGGGCCCGTGCCGGCGTCGACGGAGCCGACCGGCCGCGTCGTCGGCGACGGGGTGGCGCCGGCCGGCGCCGCGGCGGTGCTCCCGCTGGTGGCGGTGCCGCGCGCGGCTGACCGCCGTAGGAGGGCCGGCGCGGTGGTGACGGTCTCGTGCACCGCGCGGCGCAGGACGGCGATCCCCTCGCGGACGTCCGCGCCGCGCGGGAACCACGGGAGCGCGGCGGCGGTACGCGGGTCCGACCCGTACACCAGGAGCGCGAGGAACACCCCGTAGACCGGAAGGTGCCCGATCGTCTCGGTGGTGCCGAACACCAGCAGCGTGAGGTTGAACGGCACGAGCGCCACGAGGACCGTCACCTGCGGCAGCGCGCCGGAGAGGATGAGCAGCCCGAACAGGATCTCCATCGCGCCGGCGAACGCGATGAACACGTCCACGGGCACCGGGAGACCCAGGAGCTCCGGCAGGTTCATCTGCGGGAACTCGGTGAGCAGGTTGCGCGCGAGCTGGGGGTTCGTCAGCTTCTCGCTGAACGCCAGCGTGACGAGGGCGACGGCGACGAACACGCGCAGGAGGAACACGGCCCACCGCAGGTGCAGGACGCTGGGCTCGACGCGACCGAAGGTGCGGTCGGACGGGGGCAGCACCGCCAGGAAGAGCGCCACGGCGAGCGTGTCCGCCGTCTCCAGGAGCGCGACGGGTCCGGCGGCGAGCAGCACCGGCGGGCCGAGCAGCACGACCGCGAGCGCGGCGGGGCGCAGCCGCGCTCCGGTGATGAGCCAGATGCCCACCGCTCCCTGGACGACACCGGCGACGACACCTCCCGGCACCTCCTCCAGGGGCAGTGAGGGCGTCAGGAAGGCGCCGGTGACGGAGAAGGCCAGCAGCGAGACGCCCATGTGGATGCCGAGCAGCCGCGGCACGTACGGGGTCAGCCGGCCGAGGAACCGCAGGAACGGCAGCTCCGGCGTGGGCAGCCGGCGCGCGACGAGGCGCCACAGGACCGCGAGCGTGACCACCCCGGCCGTGAGCGCGAGCGGCACGGGCGAGAAGAAGAAGGACCACTGACCACCGGTGGCGTACTCGGCGAACCACCGGGCGTGGGCGGCGGCCGGGCCGGCGGCCAGCACCCCGCCCAGCAGGGTGAGGGCGGTGATCGCGGTGCCGCGCGCCACCGGGTGGACGGCCGGACGGGAGCGGAGGGGGCCGCCCGGGACGGGTCGGGTGCGGGCGGCGGGACGGCGGACGGTCGGCATGTGGGTCATGTCGGCCCCTGGGTCGTCGGGAGGGTGCCGGGGGCCCGGCCCGGTCAGATTACGAAGACCGTGCTGAGAAAGGGGACTCCCGTGACCGGAACATGACGAAGATCACGCGTCCGCGGTCCCGGCACCGTCCGGCTCGTCGTCGTCGAGGGGCTCGTGGGTCAGCGGGTCCCGCCCGTGCCGGGCGAACTCCTCCGGTGCGGACGTCTCGGTGCCCGTGCCGTCCGCCTGGCGCGGAGCCCCTGGCCCGGGGTCGGCGGCCGCGATCGTCTCCTCGGTCCTGGGGTGCGCCACGAAGGGCTCCATCATCGCCATGCGTCCAGGCTCACCCCGAGTGTCGTCGCGCGCGACCGGGGGCGCGGCAGACTGACGCGATGGCCACCGTCGACCACGCCCCTGCCCCGATCCCCCGCACCTATGACGTCGCTGCGTTCCGCCGGAGGTTCCCGGCGCTGGGCGAGGGCGCGGCCCACTTCGACGGGCCGGGCGGCTCGCAGGTCCCGGTCGAGGTCGCCGAGGCGGTCGCCGCCACGATGACCTCGGCGATCGCCAACGTCGGCACCGTGACCCGGGCGGAGCGGCGCGCCCGGGACGTCGTCCTCGCCGCGCGTCGCGCGCTGGGGGACCTGCTCGGGTGCGACCCGCGGGGCGTCGTCGTCGGGCGCAGCATGACGCAGCTGACCTTCGACCTGTCCCGGACCCTCGCCGCGTCGTGGCGCCCCGGCGACGAGGTGGTCGTGAGCCGGCTCGACCACGACGCGAACATCCGCCCGTGGGTGCTGGCCGCGACGTCGGTCGGTGCGGTGGTGCGGTGGGCGGAGTTCGACCCCGCGACCGGCGAGCTCGACGTCGAGGCGGTCACGAGGCACCTCGGGCCGCGCACGCGCGTCGTCGCCGTCACGGCCGCGTCGAACCTCCTCGGCACGCGTCCGGACGTGGCGGCGATCGCCCGGGCCGTCCACGACGTCGGCGCGCTCATGGTCGTCGACGGCGTCCACGCCACGGCCCACGTGCCGACCGACGTCGGGGCGTTCGGAGCCGACGTGTACCTGTGCTCCCCGTACAAGCTGCTCGGCCCGCACCTGGGCGTGATGGCCGCCGACCCGGGGTTCCTGGAGAGCCTGCGCCCGGCCAAGCTGGCGCCGTCCACCGACGTGGTGCCGGAACGCTTCGAGCTGGGGACGCTGCCGTACGAGCTGCTCGCCGGCTGCACGGCGGCCGTGGACGTCGTCGCCGGGCTGGGGGCCGAGGTCGGCGCCGGGCCGGCGCGCCGCGAGCGCGTCCTCGCCGGCATGGCCGCCGTGGAGGCCCACGAGGACCGGCTGCGGGAACGGATCGAGGCGGGCCTGGCGCAGATCGGCGGGATCACGACGTGGTCCCGGGCGGCGCGGCGCACCCCCACGCTGCTCCTGCGCGTCGACGGCGTGCCGGACGCGGTGGTGCGGCAGCACCTGGTCGACCGCGGGGTCAACGCACCGAACGGCTCCTTCTACGCCCTGGAGGCCTCGCGTCACCTGGGCCTGGGGGACACCGGTGCGGTCCGCGTCGGGCTGGCGCCCTACTCCGACGACGAGGACGTCGCCCGCCTCCTCGAGGGCCTCGCCACCGTGCCGCACTGAAGCACAGCCCGCTTTGCGTGGAGATGACCGGATCGGGGCGCAACAGGTGATCAAGGGGCCCCACGGGCGGTGCTGCACCTGGGTTCGACCGCGTGCTAGCCTCCGCCGCGTCAAGCCCGCAACAAGGAGGTCGCGGGACTGCCGCACGGGGGCGGCGCGCGGACAGCACGACGACGTGCGACCTCCGCCGAGACGAGGAGCACGATGAGCTCACTGGTCCTTCTACTGGTCGGGGTCGGGACGATGGCCCTCGGCTACGTCTTCTACTCCCGCCACCTGGCGGCACGGGTCCTCAAGCTGGACCCGGCCTACCGCACGCCCGCGCACCAGCTGCGCGACGGCGTCGACTACGTGCCCACCAACAGGTTCGTCCTGTGGGGCCACCACTTCACGTCGGTCGCCGGCGCCGCGCCGATCGTCGGCCCGGCGATCGCGGTCATCTGGGGCTGGCTCCCGGCCTTCCTGTGGGTGACCATCGGCACCGTCTTCTTCGCCGGCATGCACGACCTCGGTGCCCTGTGGGCCAGCACGCGCCACCGCGGCCAGTCGATGGGCGCCCTGTCCGGCCGCTACATCGGCAAGCACGGTCGGAACCTGTTCCTGGTCGTCATCTTCCTGCTGCTGCTCATGGTCAACGCGGCCTTCGCCGTCGTGATCTCGAACCTGCTCATCGCGCGGCCGAGCGCCGTGATCCCCACCTGGGGCGCGATCGTGGTGGCCCTCGTCATCGGCCAGCTCATCTACCGCTACAAGGTCGGCCTGCTGTGGCCGTCCATCGGCGGCGTCGCCGTCCTGTACACCCTCATCCTCATCGGCGACCGGTTCCCCGTCGTCCTGCCGGAGACGGTGCTGGGCCTGCCCGCCGCGTCGTTCTGGATCATCGTGCTGTTCCTCTACGCCGGCATCGCCTCGCTGCTGCCGGTGTGGGTGCTGCTGCAGCCGCGGGACTACATCAACGGCCTGCAGCTGTTCATCGGCCTCGGGATCCTCTTCGGCGCCGTGGTGCTGGCCGCGCCGACGGTCGTCGCGCCGGCGTTCAACACGAACGTGCCCGAGGGCACGCCGAGCCTCGTGCCGCTGCTGTTCGTCACCATCGCCTGCGGCGCCATCTCCGGCTTCCACGGCATGGTCGCCTCGGGCACCACGTCCAAGCAGCTGGACAAGGAGACCGACGCGCGGTTCGTCGGCTACTTCGGGTCCGTGGGCGAGGGCCTGCTCGCGCTCGGCGCGATCATCGCCGCGACGGCCGGCTTCGCCACGCTCGCGGACTGGGAGGCCGTGTACAGCGCGTTCGGTCAGGGCGGCGTCAACGCCTTCGTGGCCGGCGGCGCGGCGATCCTCAGCTCCGGCCTGGGCCTGCCGGAGGGCCTGGCCGCCACGGTGCTCGCGACCATGGCGGTCCTGTTCGCCGCGACGACGATGGACACGGGCCTGCGCCTGCAGCGCTTCGTCATCCAGGAGGCCGGGCAGCTGGCCGGGCGCCGGATCGGCACCCTCACCGGCACCGGCATCGCCCTGGCGTTCTGCCTGGGCCTGGCCTTCGGGGCGGGCGGCGACGGCGCCGGCGGCATGGTCATCTGGCCGCTGTTCGGCACGACGAACCAGCTGCTGGCGGCCCTCACGCTGTCGATCGTCTCGGTCATCCTCATCCGGGCCGGCCGCAACCCGATCTACACGCTCGTGCCGCTCGCCTTCGTCCTGGTGATGTCGGTCTACGCCCTGGCGGTCCAGGCCGTGCAGTTCTTCGACAGCCAGAACTGGCTGCTGTTCGTCATGGACGTGGTGATCCTCGTCGCGGCGCTGTGGGTCGCGCTCGAGGCGGGCCAGGCGATGGCGCGCAACCGCCGCGCCGAGCCCGACCCGGTGGTCGGCGACGTGCCGGAGCCGGAGAGCACGACGACGACGGGCGCCCCGCGCGCGTGACGTCCGCACCGAGGTCCGGGGAGGGGGCGTCCGCCCCCTCCCCGGACCTGCTCGCGCGCCTCCGGGCCGCGCTGGGCGCCGTGGGCCGCGGTCTGACCGAGTTCTACGTCGCCCCGTACCGGCGGACCTTCGCGCGGGCCCGGCGCGACGAGGAGGACCTGCTCCGGCTCGTCGTCCTCGCCGAGTCCCTCGGCGTCCCGGACCCCGCGCGCTGGTACACCCTGGAGCTCCTGCCCGTCCTGTACGACGACGTGCACGAGTGGCACCGGCGCATCGGCCTGGACCACTCCCCCCTGGAGCACGTCACATGCTGCTGAACCTGCACGACCTCGTGGCGGCGCGCCGCGTCGTCGTCGTCGGCGGGAAGGGCGGGGTCGGCAAGACGGCCGTCTCCTCCGCCGTCGCCCTCGGCGAGGCGCGGCGAGGGCGACGCGTGCTGCTCGTCTCCACCGACCCCGCGCACAACCTCGGCCACCTGTGGGGCACACGCGTCGGCGACGCCGGCACCGCTCTGGTCCCGGGCCTGGACGCGGTGGAGATCGACCCCGAGCGCACCACCGAGGAGCACCTGCAGCGCGTCGGGGACCGCCTGCGGCGCCTCATGCCGCCGCACCTGGGCGGGGAGGTGGACCGGCACCTCGCCCTGGCCCGGGACGCCCCCGGCATGCACGAGGCGGCGATCCTCGAGCGCGTGGCCGAGGTGGTCGAGGAGAGCCTGGCCTCCTACGACCTGCTCGTCCTGGACACCGCCCCGTCCGGCCACACCGCGCGGCTCATGGCCCTGCCGGAGTCGTTGACGACGTGGACCGACGGTCTGCTGCGCCGCGAGGAGCGCGCCCGTCGCCTCGCCGAGGCCGAGCGCGGGCTCGGCGAGGACCCGGCCGCCGCCGTCCTCGGCGACCCGTCCGGTCACGCGCCCAGCGCCCGCGAGCGCCGCGACGTCGAGATCCGCGACGTCCTGCTGCGCCGGCGCGCCCGCTTCGCCCTGCTCCGCTCCGTCTTCACCGATGCCGCGACGACGGCGTTCGTCGTCGTCCTGGCCGCGGAGCGCCTGCCCGTGCTGGAGACCGTCGAGCTGGAGCGACAGCTCCGCGGGGCGGGCGTCCATGTCGGCGGGCTCGTCGTCAACAAGCGCTCTCCCGCCGACGGCGGCCCGCTCCTGGCCGCCCGCCGCGAGCACGAGGACCGCTACCTGAAGGTGCTCGACGACGCGCTGCCCGACGTGCCGCGCCTGGAGGCACCGCTGCTGGCGGAGGACCTGGTGGGCGAGGACGGGCTGGCCCGGTTCGCGGGCGCCCTGGGCCTGACGGCACCCGTGGCCTGATCGGCGGCCGGCACCCGGTGCCCCTCAGGGGTTGGACAGGTCCTCGAAGATGAGGAACGTGTGCGTCGACAGCACGCCGGGGATGGCCTGGAGGACGTCGAGCACCACGCTGCGCAGGGCCTCGTTGTCCCGGGTCCGGACCAGGAGGATGACGTCGACGTCTCCCCCGCCCACCAGGGCCATGTGCTTGACCTCGGGCACCTGGCGCAGCCGCTCGCTGAGGTCGCGCCACGAGTGCTGGCGCACCGTCAGCGTGACGTAGGCGGACGTGCCGAGCCCGCTCCGGGCGGGGTTGACCACGGCCGTGAACCCCTCGAGGACACCGAGCTCGCGCAGCCGCTCGATGCGGCTGTAGGCGTGCGACCGCGACACGTTGACCTTCTCCGCGAGCGTCCGGACGGACATCCGCCCGTCGCGGGTGAGCTCCTGCAGGATCCGGCGGTCGGTCTCGTCCAGAACGATGTCCATGTGTCCCCGCTGCCTCCTCGCGCGCGCCTTCGTCCGGGCCATCCGACCTTACTACCGGCCAACACCGGACCAAATGTCCGGCGTCTTGTCCCGAACCGTATCCATCCGGCCTCCACGGTCCATAGTCGAACCAGCTCTCGACGAGGAGGTGCGCATGTCGGTGGACTCCCTGGACCATGCCCTGGACACCGCCCTGGAGGCGGTCCGGCTGCTGGACGCCGACGGGGGGCCCGTGGCACACACGCGCTACGCCGCCCCGCCCGACGACGTCCCGCTGCAGCGCTACCGGGCGATGGTGCTCGGCCGGCGGCTCGACGACCAGGCGGGG
>JACIXM010000355.1 GCA_014360395.1 Actinotalea sp. | reverse complement strand
GCCGACGTGCCCGGGGGCAGGGTGGCCCTGCGCCCGGTGTCGCCGAGCCCGTTCGGTGCTTTGGCGGTCCAGGGCCTGCGGGTCGGCGACGCGGACCTGTCCGTGGCGGTGGCGGCCGACGGCACCGTGGCCGACGCCACGACCGGTGCCCCGGTGGCGCTCGACCTGACCTGACCTGCGACGACACGACCGGTCTCGACGGCTCGGCGCGGGCCCCGGAGGCCGGCTCCCGTCCCGCGCGCCCACGCTGGTTTGGGGCGAGGTGGTCGGCAGTGGCACGGTGTGCGCGTGCACGCGGTCGTGTCGGTCCCGCTCGGGGCGCTCGTCGCCGCCGCGACGCTGCTCGCCGGTCTGGTGGCGCTGGTGGCGTGGTGGGCGACGCGTGCTCTACGGTCCCTGCGCGACAGCCGCCACGAGGCGGAGAGGCTGCGGGACCTCGCCAAGGAGCGCGCGCAACGCACCTCGGTCCTCAGCCACGAGATCCGCACACCGCTGGCCCTGGTCAAGGGCGCGGGCGAGCTGCTCGCCGAGGAGACGCCGGGGCCGCTCAACGACCGGCAGCGCCAGTTCCTCGCGACGATCACGCAGAACGTCCAGCAGGTGATCGACATGGCCGAGGACCTCCTGGTCGAGGCGCGGATGGAGGCGACGCTCTTCGACGTCCACCTCACGACGACGGACCTGCGGGTGCTGGTGCGCCAGACGGTCCGGGAGCTGCGGCGCCTGCACAGCGTCCCGATCCTCCTCGACTCGCGTGGCGCCCCGCTGATGGTCCCGGTGGACCGGAACCTCATGCGGCAGGCGATCTGGAACCTGGTCAACAACGCGGCCCGCCATGCCGGCGAGGGCGTCAGCATCACCGTCCGGCTGGTCGGCGGTGACGAGACGGTGCTCCTGTCCGTCTCGGACGACGGCTCGGGCATGACCCCGCAGGAGCGGGCGGCGCTCTTCACGCCGTTCGCCACGGGGAGCACCCGCCGGCCCGGGGCCGGTCTGGGCATGATGATCACCCAGCGCATCGTCGAGCTGCACGGAGGCAGGATGTTCGT
>JACIXM010000354.1 GCA_014360395.1 Actinotalea sp. | reverse complement strand
GGGCTCGTCGTGGCGGAGCGCGGCGTCGGCTACTCGATGCCCCGCATCGGTGACGGGCGTTCGGTCACGCAGACGTGACCGAACGTGACCGGGCGGTGACCGTTCCGGTCCCTCCGGGCTGGCAACCTCACCTCCGACGCCGCGACGTGGCGACGTCCACCCCCCGTCTGAGAGAGAGCTGACACATGATCACGCGGAACAAGGTCGTCCCGCTCGCCGGGATCGCCGCCCTGGCCCTGACGCTGGCCGCCTGCGGCTCCGACGCCGAGCCCGAGGCGCCCGCCGGCAGCGGTGCGACGGTCGACGGCACGGAGCAGCAGGAGGCCGAGCTCTCCGGGTCGATCACCGTGGCGTGCGGCGCCATGGAGGACCTGTGCCAGGCCTGGACCCAGGCCTTCACGGCGGAGACCGGTGTGCAGGCGAACTTCGTGCGACTGTCCTCGGGGGAGACGGTCGCACGGCTCGCCGCCGCCAAGGACGCGCCCGAGTTCGACGTCTGGCACGGCGGGCCGGTGGACGGGTTCGGCGCGGCGAAGGAGCAGGAGCTGCTCGAGGCCTACGCGTCCCCCTCCGCGGAGGCGATCCCGGCCGAGTACCGGGATCCCGAGGGGTACTGGAACGGCGTGTACGTGGGCGTCCTCGGGTTCTGCTCCAACCAGCGGCTCCTCGACGAGCTCGGCATCGACGCCCCCACCTCGTGGGACGACCTGCTCGTGCCCGAGCTCAAGGGCCAGGTCTCGACCGCGCACCCGTCGACCTCCGGCACCGCCTTCACGACGCTCTGGACCCAGGTCGAGCGGCTCGGCGGGGAGGAGCAGGCCTTCGACTACATGGAGAAGTTCCACCAGAACGTCCTGCAGTACTCCAAGTCGGGCACCGCGCCGGGGCAGATCGCGGGCCGCGGCGAGGTCGCGGTGGGCCTCGTCTTCTCCCACGACTGCATCAAGTACCAGGAGGAGGGCCTGACCGACCTCGTCGTCTCCTTCCCCGAGGACGGCACCGGGTACGAGGTCGGCGGCGTGGCGCTCGTCGCGGGCGGCAAGAACCCGGCCGCGGCGCGGGCCTACGTCGACTGGGCGCTGACCACGGACGCGCAGAACATCGGCCAGACGGTGGGCTCCTACCAGCTCCTGACCCACCCGGACGCCGACCTCGACGAGCGCATGGTCAGCCTCGACGAGGTGAACC
>JACIXM010000353.1 GCA_014360395.1 Actinotalea sp. | reverse complement strand
CAGAGCACCGAACGGGCTCGGCGACACCGGGCGCAGGGCCACCCTGCCCCCGGGCACGTCGGCCTCCACCCCCAGGAACCCCGTGAGGAGCACGACGGCGGAGGCCGCGGCCCACGCCTGGGGCCGGCACGCCGCCGGGTACGGGACCATCGCCGGCACCGAGCCGCGCGCGTCCCCGGAGTACAGCTCCGGCAGCCGGTAGCCGACGTCCGCCGCGGCGGCGAGCAGGCCCTCGGCCAGCCGGGCGGCGACGTCGGCGTGCCCGGCGCGCACCAGGCCGGCGACGACGATCGCCGTGTCGTGCGTCCACACCGACCCGCCGTGGTAGCGCATCGGCCAGTACCCGCCGGACGACGTCGCCATGGTCCGCAGCCCGTAGCCGGAGTCCATCTCCGGCGTGCCGAGCCGGCGGGCGACCTGGGCCTCGTCCTCCGCGCTGAGCAGCCCGGTGCCGAGCAGGTGGCCGATGTTCGACGTCAGCGTGTCCACCGGCTTCTTGTCCGCGTCCAGGGCGATCGCGGGGTAGCCGCCGTCGTCGTCGTGGACCCAGAACGCGTCACGGAACCGATCGCGCATCGCCTGTGCCCAGGACCGCCAGCGGTCCGCGCCCGGGCGGCCGAACGCCTCCAGCAGTGCGGCGCCGGCGAGCGCCGCCTCGTGGGCGTAGCCCTGGACCTCGCACAGGGCGATGGGGCCGGTCGCGAGCGTGCCGTCGCGCCACTGCACGGAGTCCCCGGAGTCCTTCCAGCCCTGGTTGGCCAGGCCCCGGCCGGTCTCGTCGAGGTACTCCAGGAAGCCGTCGCCGTCGGCGTCGCCGTGGTCGGCCATCCAGCCGAGCGCCGCCTCCATCGCCGGCAGCAGCGCCTCGACCTCGGCGGCCGGCATGCCCCAGCGCCAGGCGTCGTGCAGCAGGCACACCCACAGCGGCGTCGCGTCGACGGTGCCGTAGTACAGCGGCGGCAGGACGGACCCGTCGCCGAGGTCGAGCTCGCCGCTGCGGACCTCGTGGAGGATCTTCCCGGGCTGCTCGGCGGTCTCCGGGTCGACCGTCGTGCCCTGGCGCGCGGCGAGCGTGCGCAGCGTCCCGGCGGCGAGCTCGGTGCCCAGCGGCAGGAGCATCCGGGCGGCCCAGATCGAGTCGCGGCCGAAGAGCGTGAAGAACCAGGGGGCGCCGGCGGCGACGAAGACGTCGTCGGGCGCGAACCGTGCACGCATCCGCAGCGTGCCGAGGTCCTCCAGGGCGCGGTCCAGCAGCGCGGGCAGCCGGCGGTCGTCGGCGCGGACCCGCGGGGTCGACCACGTCGGGGTGCTGGGCCCGGGAAGGACCGGGGACTCCGCCCGGTCGGCGGTCAAGCCCCACTCGACGGTCGCGGTCTCCCCCGGCGCGAGCTCGACCCGCCAGCGCAGCACGGGCGCGGTCGGGTCCGACCGGTCGACCTCCGCGCCGTCCGCCCGGACGACCACCTCCACGCCCTCGCCGTGCCAGATCAGCAGGCCGCCGTCGCCCTCGGCGGGCTGCGGCGTGCCCGTCCGACCGGCCTTGACCGGCTCCATCTCCGCCAGGTCCGCCGCGAGGGTCACCTCCAGCGGGACGACGACGGCGCCGTCGGTCGCGTTGGCCACGGCGAGCCGCTCCTGCACCCCTCCCGGCACCACCGTGCGCAG
>JACIXM010000352.1 GCA_014360395.1 Actinotalea sp. | reverse complement strand
AGGGCCTCGCGGCCCTGGAGCGGGCGCGGTCGGAGGTCGCGGCCACGCGGGCGCTGGCCAACGCGGCGAAGCTGGTCGAGACCCACCCCGGTCTGCTCCAGCTCCGCACGCTGCAGGCCGTCGAGGCGGGTGGCGCGACCGTCGTCCTCACCACCGACGGCGCCTCGGCGACGGCGGGGCGTCCGGCCCCGTCCTGATCGACCGTTCGACCAGCAGGCCCGGCACGCCCCTGGCGCGCCGGGCCTGCTGCGTCCCCGGGGCCCGCTCAGCGCCGCCGCACGAGCACGACCGTGTCCTCGAGCACCGCCTCCTGCCCGGCCGGCCCGGTCGCGGCCCGACGGCGGGTCTCCGCGAGGACGGTCGTCCACGCGGCCGGGTCGAGGCGCAGGGCGTCCAGCTCGTCCTGCGGGCGCGGGAAGAGATGGTCCACCTCGTGCGCATGAGCCTCGCCGTGCGCACCGCGGCCGTGCGCGCCGTCGTCGTGCGCGCCGTCGTCGTGCCCCGTCCACGGCGGCGGCGCGGCGTGGGAGAGGACGAGCAGGTGCCCGCCCGGCGCGACCAGTCCGGCGGCGCGGCGCAGCACGTCCGCGCGGTCCAGCGCGACCGGGGACTGGAGGAACGACGCGGTGACGAGGTCGTACGGCTCCTCCCCGGTCCACGCCTCCAGGTCGGCGACCTCGAACCGAGCTCGCTCCGGCGGCAGCCCGGCGGCCGCGGCGGACTCCCGGGCCCGCCGGACCGCCGTCGGCGAGATGTCCAGGCCCGTGGCGACCCAGCCCCGCTGCGCGAGCCAGACGACGTCGCCGCCCTCCCCGCAGCCCAGGTCGAGCGCCCGCCCGGGAGCGAGCCCTGCGACGACGTCGGCGAGCGTCGCGTTCACGCCTCCGGACCAGATGCGGTCGGAGCGGGCGTAGCGGTCCTCCCAGAAGGCGGCCGGGGCGACGTCGTCGTCCGCGCCGCCCGGCACCGACCGACCCGTCATGCCCCGACCCCCGACCGCTGCAGCCCGCCGGCGACCGCCGCGTCGAACTC
>JACIXM010000351.1 GCA_014360395.1 Actinotalea sp. | reverse complement strand
GCGCGGCTCCGCACCCGACCCGCCATAGCCGCCCCCTCGCTGTCGCCGCGCTCAGCATGGCACCCCGCCCCCCGCCGGGCGCACGGCCGGAGAACACCGTGCCGATACGCGAGCCTTCCGACACGGACCTCCCGCGGACCCGCAGGCTCCGTTCCGACAACCGCCGTCCCTGGCCGCCGCCCCGCCACCGGCCAGGGCGGCGACCTCCGCAGGCAGCGCGCTGACGTAGGCCGCACTCGAGGAGTACGCCGACCCATGGTGGCTCACCTTGGCCCCCTCCCCGCACGGTGGGAGGGTGAGGCATGAGCCACTCGGACCTGCGTCGTCACATCGCGCTCGTGGCGCACGACAACATGAAGGTGGAGCTGCTGCGCTGGGCGGAGCACAACCGCGACACCCTGGCAGACCACACCCTGTACGCGACCGGGACCACCGGCACGATGCTCGAGTTCGAGCTGGGCCTGTCGGTGCACCGCTTCCTGTCCGGCCCGATCGGCGGCGACCAGCAGATCGGCGCCCGGATCGCCGAGGGCGGCATCGACATGCTGATCTTCTTCTGGGACCCCCTCGAGGCGCAGCCGCACGACCCGGACGTCAAGGCGCTCCTGCGCCTCAGCACCGTCTGGAACGTCCCGACGGCGACCAACCTCGCCACCGCCGACTTCCTCATCTCCTCCCCGTTGCTGGACGTCGCGGCCTACGCCCGCCGGATCCCCGACATCGGACCGCGCGGCTGGGACGGCACCGAGCCGACGGACTGACGACGCCTCGACATGGTCGTTCCACCCCCGGACAGCGCCCACGCGGACGAGGACCGCCGGGCCGCCCGGCTCCTCACCCTGGCGGTCCGGGACAACGCTCGCTGGTGCCACGTGTTCAGCGCCACCTGGGCTGCCGTCGGCCGGACCGACGCGGACGCGTGGACGAGCCCCTCCCGGACCCCACCCGGCTACCCCGACGCCGTCACCCTGCGCCCCGGGGTCCGCGCCTCGGAGCTCCTGTCGCGCATCGACACGGCCACCCCCGGCTGCTCGGTCAAGGACAGCTTCGCTGACCTCGACCTCTCGCCC
>JACIXM010000350.1 GCA_014360395.1 Actinotalea sp. | reverse complement strand
CAGGGGGACGGCCCGCACCGCGGCTCAGGCGCCGAGGGCGTCCAGGAACATCGCGTGGAACCGCTCGACGTCGAGGGTGTCCACGAACCGCACGACCCCGGGCTCGGTCGGGTCCGTCGGGTCCGGCTCGAAACCGCGCGTGTCCGCGACGACCTGGCCTCGGGACAGCTCGCCGCGCAGCTCGATCCCCGCCCGCACGAGGCGGTAGCTCGCCAGGTCGGGCTCCAGCGCGAGCGCCATGGCGAGCGGGTCGTGCAGGACGCACGTGCGCTCCCCCACGATCGGCTCGTAGACACCCAGGTAGTGCTGGAACACCCGCGCCACCAGCTGCGCGCGCGGGTCGGTCGAGGCCTCGATGCGCGCGATCGCCACCGTCGGCATCGCGGTCCGCATGGTGATCTCCAGACCCACGACGGTGAGGTCCCACGCCGCGCCGACGACGAGCTGTGCCGCCTCCGGGTCGTGCCAGACGTTGGCCTCGCCCACGGCGGAGGCGTTGCCCGCCGTGTTCACCGCGCCGCCCATGACGACGACGTTGCGGACGAGCCCCGGCAGGTCCGGGGCCATCAGCAGTGCCAGGCCGAGGTTCGTCAGCGGGCCGACGGCGACGAGGGTGAGCTCGCCCGGGTGCTGCCGCGCCAGGCGCACGATCTCCGCCGGGGCGAGGTCCCCCGACACCGGGCGGGAGGACTGCGCGACCCCCGCGTCACCGAGCCCGTCCTGCCCGTGCACCCACTCCGCGGTGAGGAGGTCCTGCGCCATCGGCCGGTGCGCGCCGACGTGCACCGGGACGTCCGTCAGTCCCAGCGCGTCCAGGACCGTCACCGTGTTCCGGCCCGCCGTCGCCGCCGGGACGTTGCCGTGCGTCGTCGTGCAGGCCACGAACCGCGCCCCGCTGCCCGCCCCGAGGGCGATGGCCATCGAGTCGTCGATGCCGGTGTCGCAGTCGAGCACGATGCTCGTCGCCGCCGGCGGCGGCGGGACGCGCCGGGCGGCGGGCCCCTCCCCCAGCCCGGTGGCGATCACCGCGCGCCGCCGGCGGACAGCGCCGCGATGGCGTCGACCGTCATGTCCCACAGCCGGGCGTGGTCGAGCTCGACCGCGACGTCAGTGTTGTGGGCCTGACCGAGCAGGTCCTCGAAGTCCGTCACCGTCATGCCGGTCGTCCACGTGCCCGCCAGCTCCACGGCGACGAAGGCGCTGCGGGTCGTGAACACCTCCGGGTCCGCCACCCACGCGACGCAGCACAGGTCGTGCACGGGCGGGGCGTCGAAGCCCTGCACCTCCTTGTAGGTGTGCCCGAAGAAGCGCAGCACCTCCACGACGAAGTCCGCCAGCGGCGAGCCGATCGCGGCGATCCGCTCGACCACGTCCGGTGTCGCCAGCGCCTGGTGGGTGAGGTCCAGGCCGACCATCGTCACGGGCCACGAGCCGGCGAACACCGCCTGCGCCGCCTCCGGGTCCGCGAGGATGTTGAACTCCGCGGCGGGGGTCGTGTTGCCGCGGGTGAAGGACCCGCCCATGAGCACGACCCGCTTGACGCGCTCGACGATCCGCGGCTCCGTGACCATCGCCAGGGCGATGTTCGTCAGCGGGCCGGTCGGGACCAGCGTGATCGTGCCCGGCTCGGCCGCCATGACGGTGTCGATGATGACGTCGACGGCGTGCCGCGGCTCCACCGCCCGCTGCGGCTCGGGCAGCACCGGCCCGTCCAGGCCCGAGTCCCCGTGGATGTCCGGCGCGACCCTCTGCGGCCGCACGAGCGGCCCCGTCGCGCCGGCCGCCACGGGGACGTCGATCCCCGCCACCGCGCACACCGCCAGGGCGTTGCGCGTCACCTTCTCCACGGTCTGGTTCCCCGCGCACGTCGTCACCGCGACGAGCTCGACCCGGGGGTCCCCCGCCGCCAGCAGGAGCGCCAGGGCGTCGTCGTGCCCGGGGTCGCAGTCCAGGATGATCCGTTCCGTCACGCTGCTCGTCTCCTGCTCTAGGCGGTCTGGGGTGCGGGGGTCGCGAGGGCGCGGGCGGAGCGCAGCTTCCGGAACCGCATCCCGACGAGGACCAGCGCGACGATCGTGATGATGTAGGGCGTCATGAGGGCGAGGTTGGAGTTGATGCCCGCGATGCCCATGAGGTCGGCGATGGCGTCGGCCGCGCCGAAGATGAACGCCGCCACCATCGTCCGGACCGGTCGGCCCAGCCCGAACGTCAGCGCGGCGACCGCGATGAAGCCCCGGCCGGCGGTCATGTTGGCCGTGAAGCTGCCCAGGGTCGCCATCGCCAGCTGGGCCCCGGCCAGGCCGGACAGCAGGCCGGAGGCCAGGATGCTGGCGAACTTCACCCGGCGGACGCTGATGCCCGCGGCCTCCGCGGCCGCCTCGTCCTCGCCGACCGCCCGCAGGTGCACCCCGAAGCGCGTCTTGTACAGGACGAAGGACGACAGCGGGACCGCGAGCAGCGCGAGCCACACGATCGCCGTCTGGCGGTCCATGGCCTGCCCGATGACAGGGATGTCGCCGAGCGGGCCGAGGTCGATCCGCGGGAGCCGGATCGTCGCGCTCGCCGGGGTGACGCCCGGGTTGCCGTAGACGACCGTCAGCAGGAACACGGACAGGCCGGCGGCCAGCAGGTTCACACCGATGCCGACGACGATGAAGTCGGCCTTGAGCCACAGCGTCGCCGCCGCGTAGACGAGCGCGAGCAGGGTGCCCGCGATCATCGCCGCGACGACGCCCACCAGCGCGCTGTCGGCCGCGGAGCCGACGGCGATCGCCGTGAAGGCGCCGATGAGCATCATGCCCTCGAGGCCGATGTTGAGGATGTTGCCCTGCTGGGTGAAGGCGCCGCCCAGGGCGGCCAGCAGCAGCGGCGCGACCTTGGCCAGCACGACCGCCAGCGTGGCGACCGTGAAGATCTGCTCGACGAGGTTCATCGGTCCTCTCCTGCCTGGTCAGCGGTGGCGCCGGGGGTCCGGCCGCCCGCCGTGGGGTCGCCGTCGTCGGGCGGGGTGCCCGGGTCGGAACGGTCGGCCGCGACGCGCGCCGCCGTCGGCGTGCGGGGGCGGTCCTGCGCCGGGGCCTCGGCGAGCTCCGCCCCGGAGGTGGTGACGACGGTGGCGCCCGGGCGGCGCAGCGGCAGCATCCGCAGCACGCGCTCGCGGGTGCGCCGGTCGACGACGAACACCGCGGTGATCGTCAGGATGATGAGGCCCTGCAGCACGTTGACCAGCGGGAACGGCACCCCCGCGTTGATCTGCATGGCGTTCGAGCCGGCCATCATGTTCGCGTAGAACGCGGCCGCGACCAGGGCCGCCCACGGGTTCAGCCGCGCCAGCAGGGCGACGGTGATGCCGAGGAAGCCGTAGCCGGGCGAGAAGTTCTGCAGGAAGCGCCCGCCGTTCGGGCCGAGCACGAAGAGCGCGCCGGCGATGCCCGCCGCGGCGCCGGACAGCGCCATGACCTGCATGCTCATCGCCTTGGGGCTGACGCCGGTGTACTCGGCGAACCGGTTCATCTCGCCGAGCTGGCGCACCCGCAGGCCCCACACCGAGCGGGTGAGCACGAGGCCGAGCAGGACCACGACGACGAGCGCGATGACCAGGTCCATGCCCAGGCCGTACCGCGGCGAGAACAGCGGCAGGCGGGCCTCGTCGAGGATCCGCGGCGAGCCCGCCAGCCCG
>JACIXM010000035.1 GCA_014360395.1 Actinotalea sp. | reverse complement strand
GCCCAGTCCAGCGACGGCGGCTTGGCGACGAGGGAGTCCGCCTTGACCAGGACGCGGTCCGCGTACGCGCCGCGGACCGGCCAGCCCACGACCTCGTCGCCGACGGCGGGCCAGGACACGTCCGGCCCGACCGCCAGGACCACGCCGGCCACCTCGAAGCCGAGGCGCAGCGGCAGCTTCTCCGGGTCGTGGCCCCACGTGCCGTTGTACGTCTTCCAGTCCGCCGGGTTCACCCCCGCGGCCCGCATCTCGACCAGGACCTGCCCGGGGCCGGGCTCGCCCGGGTCGGAGTCCACCACTGCCAGGACCTCGGGTCCGCCGTAGGCGGTCGCCACCACGCTGCGCACCATGCTCCATCCTTTCGTGCAGGTCAGCCGCGCGTCCAGGGTCGAGGGTCCTCGGCCGACGGGCGGGCACCGCCCGCCGGTACCCTTGCGCGGTGAGCCTGCACCTCTTCGACACGGCGACGCGCGGCCTGCGCGCCTTCGTCCCCCTGCGCCCCGGACGGGTCGGCATGTACGTGTGCGGGGCGACCGTGCAGAGCTCGCCGCACATCGGCCACGTCCGGATGGCCGTGGCGTTCGACGTCCTCGTGCGCTGGCTGCGTCGCAGCGGGTACGAGGTCACCCTCGTCCGCAACGTCACGGACATCGACGACAAGATCCTGGCGAAGTCGGCCGAGGCCGGCGTCCCGTGGTGGGCCTGGGCCCAGCAGCACGAGCGGGAGTTCACCGCCGCCTACGACGCCCTCGGTGTCCTGCCCCCCACGTACGAGCCCCGGGCGACCGGCCACGTCACCGAGATGGTCGAGCTCATGGAGCGCCTCGTCGAGCGCGGTCACGCCTACGTCACCGGGCCCGGGGACGTCTGGTTCGACGTGCGCTCGTGGGCGGACTACGGCGCGCTGACCAACCAGCGCCCCGAGGACCTGGCGCCCTCCCCGGACGACGACGCCGGCGCCGACGGCGGCCCGGTCAAGCGCGACCCGCGCGACTTCGCCCTGTGGAAGGGCCTCAAGCCCGGCGACCCGGGCGACGCGTCATGGCCGACCCCGTTCGGCCGTGGCCGGCCCGGCTGGCACCTGGAGTGCTCCGCGATGGCGCAGCGGTACCTCGGCGAGGCGTTCGACATCCACGGCGGCGGCCTGGACCTGCGGTTCCCGCACCACGAGAACGAGCAGGCGCAGTCCCGCGCGGCCGGCTACGACTTCGCCGGGATGTGGCTGCACAGCGCCTGGGTGACCCAGGGCGGGGCGAAGATGAGCAAGTCGCTCGGCAACTCCCTGCTCGTCGAGGTGCTGCTGGAGCGGACGAGCCCGGTGGTGCTGCGCTACGCGCTCGCCTCGGTGCACTACCGGTCGATGCTGGAGTGGACCGAGGAGACCGTGCACGAGGCCGAGGCGACCTGGGCGCGCCTGGCCGGCTTCGTCGCCCGGGCGAGCGAGCGCGTCGGCACGCCGTCGGCCGACGACGTCGCCGCGGCGGACCTGCCCACGGCCTTCGTCGCCGCCATGGACGACGACCTCAACGTCTCGGCGGCGCTCGCCGTCGTGCACGAGCACCTGCGGGCGGGCAACACCGCCCTCGCCGACGGCGCCGCGGACCTGACCGTCCGCGGGCACCTGGTGGCGGTGCGCGCGATGCTGGACGTGCTCGGGCTGGATCCCGCGCAGTGGGTCGACCAGGGCGGGGACGACCGCACCGCACGGGCGCTGGACGCGCTCGTGCAGGCCGAGCTCGAGACGCGCGCCCGGGCGCGCGCGGACAAGGACTGGGCCACCGCCGACGCCGTCCGGGACCGCCTCGCGGCGGCGGGCGTCGTCGTGCAGGACTCACCGACCGGCGCGCGCTGGGCGCTCGCCACCGATCTGGAGGACTGATGGCCGGCAACTCCCAGCGTCGCGGCGCGACGCGCAAGCCCGGCAGCAAGAAGGGCGCCACCGTCGGCTCCGGCGGCAAGAACCGCCGGGCCCTGGAGGGCAAGGGCCCCACGCCCAAGGCCGAGGACCGGCCGTACCACGTGGCCGCCAAGCGCAAGGCGGCCCAGGAGCGTCAGGCCGCCGCGACGCAGCGCCGCGGCGCGAGCACGCCCGCCGGACGGACCACGACCCCGGCCGCCCGGCGCCGCCGGGAGCTCGGCGGCGTGGAGATCGTCTCCGGGCGCAACTCCGTCGTCGAGGCGCTGCGGGCGGGGGTGCCCTGCGACGGCGTGTGGGTCGCCCGCAGCATCGAGGGCGACGAGCGCACGCGGGAGATCCTCAAGATCGCCTCGGACAAGGGCCTGCCGATCCTCGAGGTGACCAAGCCCGAGCTCGACCGCCTCACCGACGGCCTGGTCCACCAGGGTGTCGCGATGCAGGTGCCGGAGTACCGCTACGTCGACCTGGACCGGATCCGCGCCCGCGCGGAGCGCGCCGGGGAGCCGCCGCTGGTCGTGGCGCTCGACGGGATCACGGACCCGCGCAACCTCGGCGCCGTGCTGCGGTCGGCCGGGGCGTTCGGCGCGCACGGCGTCGTCGTCCCGGAGCGGCGCGCCGCCGGCGTCACCGCCGCCGCGTGGAAGGTCTCGGCCGGGGCCGCGGCGCGCGTGCCGGTCGCGCGCGTGACCAACCTCGTCCGGGCGCTGGAGGAGCTGCGCCGCGAGGGCTGCTTCGTCGTCGGCCTGGACGCCGGCGGCACCACCGACGTGGCCGACCTGCACGTCGCGACCGACCCGCTCGTGCTCGTCGTCGGCTCCGAGGGCAAGGGCCTCGGGCGGCTCGTGCGCGAGACGTGCGACGTCATCGCCTCGATCCCGATCCGGGGCGCCGTGGAGTCCCTCAACGCCGGCGTCGCGGCGGGTGTGAGCCTGTACGAGGTCGACCGCCTGCGGCGCACGCGGGCGGTCGCGGGGGACTGACGCCGGCGCCCTCCCGGCGTGCGGCGGGGACGGCCGGCATCAGTCCTTGATCACCGGCAGCACCGCGGTGTCCGAGACGCCGAGGACGGACTGCTCGTCGGGGCGCTGGCGCAAGACCTGCTCGACGTAGCTCGCGACCGCCTCCGGCAGCGGGACGTCGCGACCCTGCTCGCTGGAGATGTACCAGCGGTGGTCGAGGATCTCGTGGAACATCTGCGCCGGCTCGAGCTTGCCGCGCAGCTCCCGCGGCACGGCCCGGACCGTCGGCTCGAAGACCGTGGTCAGCCAGTCGTGCGCGACGAACTCCTCCTCCTCGCCCTGGCGGTCGGTCGCCGCGGCGTAGGAGTCCAGGTCGTTGAGGAGACGGCGCGCCTGGTTCTCCTGCACGTCCAGCCCCGTCAGGCGCATGAGGCGCCGCGAGTGGTGCCCGGCGTCGACCACCTTCGGCTGGATGTGGACCGTGGTGCCGTCGACGTCGGTGGTGATGTCCAGCTCGCCCACGTCGAAGCCGAGCCGGTTGAGCTGCTCGATCCGCGCGGCCACGCGCCACCGCTCCCCGGTGCTGAACGACTCGGCGCCGGTGAGGGTGTCCCACAGGTCGGTGTACCGCTCGACGAGCGCGGCGCCGATCGCGATGGTGTCGACGCCGGACTCGAGCAGCTCGCCGGCCTCGAGGTCCATGAGCTCGCCGATGATGTTCACCCGCGCGACCTCGAGGTCGTACGCCCGCTGCCCGTCCGAGAGCCGGTCGTGCAGGTCGCCGGTCTCGGCGTCGACGAGGTAGGCGGCGAACGTCTCCGCGTCCCGGCGGAACAGGGTGTTGGACAGCGAGACGTCGCCCCAGTAGAACCCGGTGAGGTGCAGCCGGACCAGGAGCACCGCGAGGGCGTCGACGAGCCGGGTGATGGTCTCCGGCTGGAGCTGCTGGCTGAACAGGGCGCGGTAGGGCAGCGAGAACTGCAGGTGCTGGGTCACCAGACACGTCTCGAGCCGCTCGCCGTCGGCGTCCCGGCGCCCGTTCACCACGCCCACGGGCACCACGCTGGGGACCCGCAGGCGCTGGAGGGCGCGCAGCAGCTCGTACTCCCGGAAGGCGACCGTCTCGCCGATCTCCTTGACCGCGATGACCCGGCCGGACATCTTGACGAACCGCACGACGTGGCGGGAGATGCCGCGGGGGAGGGCGGCGAGCACCTTGTCCGGCCACTCGTCGAGCGGGACGTCCCAGGGCAGGTCGAGCAGGGCCGGGTCCGGAGCGGCGGCGGTGATCTGGAGCGACTGCGGCACGGCGGGGGTCCTCACGGGTGCTGGGCGCCGGTCGGCGGCACGGGGTGCGGAATGCGCAAGGGGCGGGACGGCCGGAGCCGCCCCGCCCCTTCGCGGGTCCTGCTGGGTCAGACGACGGCGATGCGCTGACCGGTCGAGGAGGAGAAGGCGTGGCGCTCGCCGGGGCGGATGGCCACCCAGACGGTGTCGCCCTTCATCGGGACCTGGCGCGGGTCGACGCGGACGATGACCTGCGCGTCGCCGGCACCGGAGTGCATCTCGCGGGCCTCGGCACCGGCGTTCTTGATCGCGCCGTAGACGAACGCGTCGGAGCCGAGCTCCTCGACGAGGTTGACCTCGACGGGGAACGCGCCCTCCTGGGCCTGGGTGACGACGTCGAGCGACTCGGGACGGAAGCCGATCGTGATGTGGCCCTTGTCCTCCGGCGTGATCGCGGAGAGGACCGAGCGCTCGAGCGGGATGCGCGTCTGGCCGAGCTGGGCGGCGTCGTCGGTCACCCGGAAGGAGCCGATGTTCATCGCCGGAGAGCCGATGAAGCCCGCGACGAAGACGTTGGAGGGGGTGTCGTACATCTCGCGCGGCGTGCCGACCTGCTGCAGGAGGCCGTCCTTGAGCACGGCGATCCGGTCACCCATGGTGAGGGCCTCGGTCTGGTCGTGCGTGACGTAGACGGTCGTGACGCCGAGGCGGCGCTGCAGCGACGCGATCTGCGTGCGGGTCTGGACGCGGAGCTTGGCGTCGAGGTTCGACAGCGGCTCGTCCATGAGGAAGACCTGCGGCTGGCGGACGATCGCGCGGCCCATGGCGACACGCTGACGCTGGCCGCCGGAGAGCGCCTTCGGCTTGCGGTCCAGGTACTCGGTGAGGTCGAGGATCTTCGCGGCCTCCTCGACGCGCTTGCGGATGTCCGCCTTCGGCGTGCCCGCGATCTTCAGCGCGAAGCCCATGTTGTCCGCGACGGACATGTGCGGGTACAGCGCGTAGTTCTGGAACACCATCGCGATGTCCCGGTCCTTCGGCTGGACGTCCGTGACGTCGCAGTCACCGATGAGGATGCGGCCGGCGTTGACGTCCTCCAGGCCGGCGAGCATGCGCAGCGAGGTCGACTTGCCGCAGCCCGAGGGGCCGACGAGGACGAGGAACTCGCCGTCCTCGATGTGGAGGTTGAGCGCGTCGACCGCGGGGCGGTCGGTGCCCGGGTAGAGCCGGGTCGCGTGGTCGTAGGTGACCGTGGCCATGACAGGTCCTTCCCTTCACCGGCAGGTACGTGCCGGACGATCCGTCGTGAAGTGGAGTGTCGGTCGGGCCTCGTCCACGAGACCCCGCCCGTCGCCGTGGTCAGCTGTGACCCACGTCGCAGGCGCGACGGACGACATCCTGCCACACCGGCACGTGGGACCTGCAAGGGGCGACCAGGACCCGGACGGCGGCCCGGTAGGCCTGGACGCGGGCGACGTCGCAGGTCAAGGGCCGGATGAGGCGGGCGTCGGACCTCAGGTGAGGGCGTCGGCGAGGTCCGTCAGCAGCGCCGCCATCGCGTCCGGGTCCGCCACGCGGAACCGCGCCGCCGTCGTGCCCTCGCCGACCTTGACCGTGACGTCCGCCGGCCCGAGGGTCGCGAACGCGCGCTCGTCGGTGACGTCGTCGCCGGCGTAGGCGACCAGGGGGACGCCGAGATCGGCGCGCAGGGCGGCCAGGGCGTCGCCCTTGGTGACCTCCAGGACGGACAGCTCGACCACGTCCTTGCCGCGCATCGCGTCGACGCCGTCCCGGTCGCCGAGGGCGAGGGCCTGCTCGGTGAGCCGCGCGGCGGCGTCGTCGTCGGTGACCGTGCGGGTGTGCAGGACGACCGAGGCCGGCTTGCGCTCCACGCGGGCCCCGGGCACGGCCGCCACGGCCTCCTGCAGGCCGTCCGTCAGCTCGGCCAGGAGGGCCGCGCGGCCAGGGTCCAGGTCGAACGGGTCCAGGACGACGTCGCCGTCGTGCCGGTGGCCCCGCTCGCCGCCGTGGGAGCCGACGAGGTGCGTGCCCTCGGGGACCTCCGCCTTCGCGGACAGGTCGCCGATGGCGCGGCCCGAGACGAGCGCGAGGTGCAGCCCGGGGACCCCCGCCAACCGGTCCAGCGCCTCCACCGCAGCGGGCAGGGCGCGGCTCAGCTCGGGGTCGTCCCGGAGCGGGGCCAGGCAGCCGTCGAAGTCCAGCGCCACGAGGGCGCCGCCGTCGCGGACGGCCGCGACGACCTCGGCGACCGCGCGGGCGGCGTCGTCGGCGGCGCTCACAGTGCGCGCCCCGTGGAGGGGCTGGCCGGCTCGACCTCGCCGCTGCCGACCAGCGCCTTGGGCGGGTCGTCCATGAGGTAGGACAGGAAGCGCTGGGACCACCGGGCGACGTCGTCGTGCAGCACGCGGCGGCGCAGCTTGCGCATCCGGCGCCGCTGCTCCGCGGGCTCCATCTGCACGGCCCGCTCGAAGACGTCCTTCATCCCGTCGATGTCGTGCGGGTTGACCATGAGGGCGCCGGCGAGCGCGTCGGCGGCGCCGGTGAACTCGCTGAGCACCAGG
>JACIXM010000349.1 GCA_014360395.1 Actinotalea sp. | reverse complement strand
CGCCCTCGGCGCCTGAGCCGCGGTGCGGGCCGTCCCCCTGCGGCCCGCACCGCCGTCCCACCGCTCGACCACGACGAGCAGTGCCCCGCGGCGCACGTCGGACGCCGCACGACGAGCAGTGCAGAGGAGACGCAGCAGGATGAGCACCCCCACCCCCGTGGTCATCGACACGGACCCCGGCATCGACGACGCCCTGGCGATCGTCCTGGCCCTCGCCTCGCCCGAGCTCGACGTCCGGGCCCTGACGACCGTCGGGGGCAACACCGGCCTGGCGAACACGACCGAGAACGCGCTGCGCCTGCTGCACCTGTGCGGGCGCGACGACATCCCGGTCGCCGCGGGCGCCGACGTCCCCCTGGTCCGGCGCGACTCCCGCGCGGACGCGTCCACGCACGGCGCCGACGGCTTCGGCGGCGTCGTCCTGGACCCGGCGCCGCGCGCCGCGGACCCGCGCGGGGCGGTCCAGCTCCTGGTCGACGTGGTCGAGGCGTCCGCCGCCCCCGTCACGCTCATCGCGCTCGGGCCGCTGACCAACGTCGCCGCGCTCGTCGCCGCCCGTCCCGACGTCGCCGCGCGGCTCGAGCGCCTCGTCCTCATGGGCGGCGGCGCGCGGGTGCTCGGCAACATGACCCCGGCCGCGGAGTTCAACATCTGGTTCGACCCGGAGGCAGCCGCGCGCGTGGTCGCCGCCGGGGTGCCGATCACCATGGTCGGCCTCGACGTCACGCACCAGGCGCTCACGGCGCCCGGGGACTGGGCGGGGCTGCGCGCGTCGGGCGGCCGCGTCGCCCGCGCCGTGCTGGGGATGGTCGACTACTACACCGAGTACCACCGGGCGCGCCTCGGCATCGACAGCACCGCCCAGCACGACTCCCTGGCCGTCGCCGTCGCGATCCGCCCGGACCTCGTGGCCACGCGCGCGGTCCACGTCGACGTCGAGTACGTCGGCACCCTGACCCGGGGCATGACGGTCGTCGACCTCGACGGCGTGGGCGGCCTGCCCCCGACCGCCGACGTCGCGCTCGAGGTCGACGCGGCCGCCTTCAACGCGCTGCTCACCTCCCGCATCACCGAGCTGGACGGGAGCCTGCGATGACGACGACGGCGCCGGTGAAGATGGTCCTGGACTGCGACACGGGCGTCGACGACACCCTCGCGATCCTCTACGCCGCGCTGCACCCGGCGGTCGAGCTGCTCGGCGTCGGATCGGTGTGGGGCAACGTCGACCTCGACACCGCGACCCGCAACTGCCTGCACACCGTGCACCTCGCCGGGCGGCCGGACGTGCCGGTCGCCCGCGGTGCCGACCGCCCGCTGCTGCAGACCGAGCCGGTGTTCGCCTACCACGTGCACGGCGACGACGGTCAGGGCAACGCGGGCACGGGCCGCGTGCTCGGCGAACCCGTCGCGGAGTCCGCCGCCGAGCAGATGATCCGGATCGCCCGCGAGCACCCCGGCGAGGTGGAGGTCGTCGCCGTCGGCCCGCTCACGAACGTCGCGATCGCGCTCGCGGCGTGCCCGGAGCTGCCGACCCTCGTCCGCGGCATCACGATCATGGGTGGGGCGGCGCTCGCGCCGGGCAACGTCACCGAGGTGGCCGAGGCGAACATCTGGTGCGACCCGGACGCCGCGGCTGCCGTCTTCAACGCCGGCTGGACCGTCACCATGGTCGGTCTCGACGTCACCATGCTGACCACCCTCGACGACGGCCACCGCGAGCGCCTCGCCGCCGGCGGGACGCTCGGGCAGTACGTGGCCGGGATCCTGGACCACTACATCGGCTACTTCGCCGCGGCGTCCTTCGGGGAGCGGCGCAGCTGCATGCACGACGCGCTCGCGGTCGCCGTCGCCGCCGGCACCCTCGTGCCGGACCTCGCGCCGCTGGTCCGCGCGTACGTCTCGACCGAGGGCCGCACGCGCGGCCAGACGGTCTGCGACCTGCGCGGCATGTACATGGGGTTCCCCGAGCAGGAGGGCGCGCGCTGCCGGCCGGTGCTGCGGACCGACCCGGCGTTCGCCGACCAGGTGGTCGACCTCCTGGTCGCCGCCGGCGACGCGGCGGTGCCCGTGACGCCCGTCGCGGGGACCGAGGAGGAGTCCGCATGATCGACCTCACCGGCCAGGTCGCCCTGGTCACCGGCGCCGCCCGCGGCATCGGCCGCGCAGTGGCCCACAAGCTCGCCGAGGCGGGCGCCGCCGTCGTCGTCAGCGACGTCGCCCGGCAGGTCGAGGGCCTGACCTACGGCACCGCGACCGACGACGACCTGGCCGGCACCGTCGCCGCGATCGAGGCGGCCGGCGGGCGCGCGCTCGCCGTGCCCGCCGACGTGCGCTCGCACACCGACCTCGAGGCCGCCGTCCGCGCCGCCGTCGACACCTACGGGCGCCTGGACCACGTCGTCGCCAACGCCGGCGTCGCGAGCTGGCCGCAGAGCACCTGGCAGGCGACGCCCGAGCAGTGGCAGACGATGATCGACGTCGTCCTCACCGGGACGTGGAACACCGTCCGGGCGGCCGTGCCGGCGATCCTGGCGGGCGGGCGCGGCGGGTCGATCGTCTTCGTCGGGTCGACCGCCGCGGTCAAGCCGCTGCCGACCATCGGGCACTACGCGGCCGCGAAGAACGGGCTGGTCGGCCTGCTCAAGAGCCTGGCGCTCGAGCTCGCCGGCGACAGCATCCGGGTCACGATGGTCCACCCCGGTGGCACGGGGACCCAGATGACGCAGAACCCCGCGGCCGAGCACTGGCAGGCCACCGCCCCCGGCGTCGCGGGCACGCTCGCGCTGCCGATGCCGATCCACCGGATGGAGCCGGTCGACGTCGCCCACGCGGTGCGGTGGCTGTGCTCGGACGAGGCGCGCTACATCACCGGGACCGAGATCGTGCTCGACGCGGGAGCCACCCTGCGATGACCGCCCGGCCCGGCAGCCCCTACCGCGACGCCCTCACCCTGGGCCTGTTCGCCTCGATCCTCAGCGGGGCGATGATCCAGGGCGGGCTGGGCGCGCTGCTGCCGTACATGGGCCGGGACATGGCCATGACCCACACGCTGGAGAGCCTGCACATCACGGGCCTGGCCACCGGCGGGCTGGTCGCCTCGGCGGTCGCGGAGGCCGCCCGACGGCGGCTCGGCCGCGGCCGGGTGCTCGTGCTCGGCGCGGCGTCGGTGGCGGCCGGGTCGACGGCGCTCGCGCTCGCGCCGTCCCCGGTGCTCAGCGCCGCCGCGATGCTCTTCGTCGGGTTCGGGCTGACCAGCACGCTCATCGCCGGGCAGGTGCTGCTCGCGGCCCTGCACGGGGTGCGCGGGGCGCGGATGATCGGCGAGCTCAACGTCTCCTACAGCGTCGGCGCGCTGGTGGCGACGGCGGCGCTGCCGCTGGTGGCCGCGAGCGTCCTGGGCTGGCGCGGGTTCTCCGCCGTCCCCGCGGTGCTCGTGGCCGCCGTCGTCCTGCCGCTGGTGCTCGTGGGCGTGCGGCGCACCGCGACCGAGGCGACGGTCGCGGCGTCGTCGTCGGGCGGGGGCGGCGGGGGACGGGCCGGGCTGGCGCCGTTCGTCATGGTGCTGTGCGTCGTCGTCGAGTGGGGCTTCCTCTTCTGGCTCGCGACGCACCTGACCAGCGTCGCCGGTCTGAGCACCGCCGACGCGTCGCGGGCGACGGCGGCGATGTGGGTCGCGGTGCTCGTCGGGCGGGTCGCCGGCGCGCGGCTGCTCGGCCTCGTGCGGCCCGGCACCCTGCTGGCCGCGTCCCTCGTGCTGGGCGTCGTCGGCACCGTCGCGCTGTCCGTGGTGCGCACGCCCGGCCCGGCGATGGCCACCGGTGTCGTCGCCGGGCTCGCCGCCGCGAACCTCTACGCCGCGTCCATCGCGTTCGTCATCGCCGCGGACCCCGAGCGGGCGGACGCCGCCGTCGCGCGCGGCTCCCTGCTGGCCGCCGTGGCGCTCATCGCCGCGCCGCTGGGCATGGGCGCCGTCGCCGACGTCATCGGGCTGCGCACCGCGTTCGCCGGCCTCGCGGCGCTGGCCACCGTCGGCGCGTTCGCGCTGCTCGCGCTGACCCGACCGGCGACCCCTCGTGCCCCCGGTGCGCCCGTCGCCCCGGTGGCCACCGTCCCCGCTGCCGCGGCAGCACCCCACCTTGAGGAGGAACCATGAGCAGGCACACGAGCGCGGGGAACAGCCCCGTCGTCCTGTCGGAGGCCGTCGCCGACGCCCTGGCCGAGCACCGGCCCGTCGTCGCGCTGGAGTCGACGATCATCTCCCACGGCTTCCCGCGGCCGCGGAACCTGGAGGTCGCCCGGGTCTTCGAGCAGACGCTGCTGGACATGGGCGTGACGCCCGCGACGATCGCCGTCATCGACGGCGTGCCGCACGTGGGCCTCGACGACGCCCAGGTGCAGCGCATCGCCGAGGACGAGTCCGTGGTCAAGGTGTCCAGCCGCGACCTCGGCCCCGCGATGGTCGCCCGCCGCACCGGCGCGACGACGGTGGCCGCGACCGCGCTCCTGGCCCACCGGGGCGGGCTGCGGGTCTTCTCCACCGGCGGCCTCGGCGGCGTGCACCGCGGGGCGACGGAGTCCTACGACGAGTCCGCGGACCTCACGATGGTGTCCCGCGTGCCGGTCGCCGTCGTCTCCGCGGGGGCCAAGTCGATCCTCGACATCCCGGCGACGCTCGAGCGCCTGGAGACCCTCGGCGTCACCGTCGTCGGCTACCGCACCCGGCACTACCCGGGCTTCTACCTCAGCGAGTCGGGGTACGAGATCGACTGGCAGGTCGACTCCGCCGAGGAGATCGCCGGGATCATGGCCGCCAACGACGCGCTCGGCCTGGACAACGCCGTCCTCGTGGCGAACCCGCTGCCCGTGGAGCAGCAGCTCGACCCCGAGCTGCACGACCGCGTGCTCGCCGAGGGCCTGGCGGAGTCCGAGCGTCAGGGCATCCACGGCAAGGAGGCGACCCCGTTCCTGCTCGCCTGGATGGTCGAGCACACCGGCGGCCGCAGCCTCGAGGTCAACATCGACATCGCGGTCAACAACATCCGCCTCGGCGGGGAGATCGCGCGGGCCTGGGCAGGTCGGTCGGCGTGAGCGGGGCCGGCCCGGCGTCGACGGCCCGGCGGGGCGTCGTCGTCGTCGTCGGGGACGTCATCGACGACGTCGTCGTCCGGCCGCTGGGGCCGGTGACGCACGACTCGGACACGCGCGCGGTCATCGTCCGCCGCGAGGGCGGCTCCGGTGCGAACACCGCGTGCTGGATGGCGTGGGCCGGGGCGCCGGTGACGTTCGTCGGGCGGGTCGCGGCGGCGGACGTCGAGCGGCACGCGGCCGCGATGGCGGCGTTCGGCGTCGACGCCCGCCTCGTCGCGGACGCGGACCGGGAGACGGGGCGGATCATCATCCTCGTCGACCCCGACGGCGCCCGGACGATGTTCACCGACCGCGGCGCGAACCTCGCCCTGACCGCCGAGGACGTGCCGCCCGGCCTGGTCGAGGACGCGGCGCTCGTGCACCTGTCCGGGTACTCGTTCGTCGAGCCGGGCGTGCGCGAGGCAGCGCTCGCCGTGCTGGCCCGCGCCCGGGCGGCCGGGGTGCCGGTGTCCGTGGACCCGAACTCGGCGGCGTTCCTGCGCGAGGTGGGCCCCGCGGAGTTCCTCGCGTGGACCGCGGGGGCCGACCTGTGCCTCCCCAACCTGGACGAGGCGCGCGTGCTCACCGGGGTCGCGGACGCCGAGGACGCGGCGGTCGCGCTCAGCTCCTCCTACGGGATGGTCGTCGTGACCTGCGGGGCGGCGGGCGCCGTCGTCGCCGCGGGTGGGCGCGTGCTCGGCACGGTCGCGGAGGAACCGGTCGCGGCCGTGGACTCCACCGGCGCCGGGGACTCGTTCGGCGCCGGGTTCCTGGCCGCGTGGACGTCCGGCGAGCACGACCCGCTCGCCGCGGCGCACGCGGGCGCCCGGCTGGCCCGCGGCGCCGTCGGCCGGATGGGCGCGCGCCCGCCGCTGCCGGACCCCGCCCCGGCCGC
>JACIXM010000348.1 GCA_014360395.1 Actinotalea sp. | reverse complement strand
CCCACACCGAGCGGGTGAGGACGAGGCCGAGCAGGACCACGACGACGAGCGCGATGACCAGGTCCATGCCCAGCCCGTACCGCGGCGAGAACAGCGGCAGGCGGGCCTCGTCGAGGATCCGCGGCGAGCCCGCCAGCCCGGCCGCCGGGTCCCGCAGCGGGCCGGTGACGAGGTAGGCGGTCAGCAGGGTCGCGATGGTGCTGAGCATGAGGGTCGTGACGATGATGTCGACCCGCCAGTACGCGAGCAGCGCGCCGGGCAGCAGGCCCCACAGCCCTCCCGCGACGAACCCGGCCACGAGGACGAGCGCGGTGAGCAGGACCGGCGGGAGGTCGGTGAACGTGAAGCCGACCCACGCGCCGGCCATGGCGCCGAGGAACAGCTGGCCCTCGCCACCGATGTTGAAGAAGCCCGCGCGGAAGGAGATGATCACCGCCGCCGAGAGCACGGCCAGCGGCACGAACTGGGCGATGAACCCGGCCGTGCCGAACGGCGTGCGGAAGGCGGAGAAGAAGAGCTGGTCGTAGGCGTCCAGGGGGTTCGCCCCCAGCGCCAGGATGATGACCATCCCGATGAGCAGGGACAGGCCGATCGCGATGAGCGGCTGGACGGACCCGGCCAGCGCCGCACGGGACGTGCGGCGCAGCCAGCCGCCGACGCTCTCGCGTGCCGGCGCCTCCGTCGACCGGCCGGCGCTGAGCAGCGCAGCCGGCCCGAGGTCGGCGGGGAGCCGACCGGCGGCCCCCGTCTCCTCGACGCTGGCGTGGGTGTCGACCTCGGCCTCGGCGGTCAGGGCGGCCGCGGGCTCGCCGAGCTGCTGGACGATCTCCTCGTGCTGCGCCTCGGCCGCGGCGACCTTCGCCTCCGTGGGCCGGACGCCCGCCATGGCCAGGCCGACGGCGGCCTCGCTCATGGTCTCCTGCGTGAACTCGGCGATGACCTCGCCGCGGTACATGACCAGCAGGCGGTCGGACAGCGACATGACCTCGTTGAGGTCCGCGGAGAACAGGAGCACCGCGGCGCCCTGGTCGCGCCGCCGGACGATCGCGTTGTGCACGAACTCCATGGCGCCGACGTCGACGCCGCGGGTCGGCTGGCTGACCATGAGCAGACGTGGGTCGCTCGCGAACTCGCGGGCGATGATGACCTTCTGGATGTTGCCGCCGGACAGGGTGCCGATCGGTGTGCGGGGCCCCGCGCCGCGGACGTCGAACACGCCGATGAGACGCTGGGCGAAGGCGTTGGCCCACCGCGTGCTGATCCAGCCGCGGCGGGCGACGGGGGCCTCGGTGTGGGTCGCGGTGAGGTTCTCCGCCACCGACAGGCTCGGCCCGGTGCCGACCTCGTGCCGGTCCTCGGGGATGTAGGCGAGGCCGGCCGCGCGTCGGGCGGCGACCGACGCCGCGGTCATGTCCGTCCCGCCGAGCAGGACGCGCCCGCCGTCGACCGCGTACAGGCCGGCGACGGCGGCCGCGAGCTCGCTCTGGCCGTTGCCCTCGACGCCGGCGATGCCGACGATCTCACCGGCGCGCACCGCCAGCGAGACCGACTTCAGGACGGTGACCCCGCGGTCGTCGACGACCGTGAGGTCCTGGACGTCCAGCACCTCCTCCGCAGGCCTGGCCGGGGTGTGCGCGATGCGCAGCAGCACCTCGCGGCCGACCATCATCCGGGCGATGTCCGCCTGGGAGAGGCCGGCGGCGGGCAGGGTGTCGATGGTGCGCCCGTCGCGGATGACCGTGACCTCGTCGGCGATGGCGAGGACCTCGCCGAGCTTGTGGGAGATGAACAGGACCGCGCAGCCCTTCTCGGCCAGCGAGCGGATGACGACGAAGAGCTCGTCCGTCTCGCCGGGCGTGAGCACCGCGGTCGGCTCGTCGAGGATGAGCAGGCGCGTGTCGTGGCTGAGGGCCTTGAGGACCTCGACCCGCTGGCGCTGACCGACCGACAGCGAGGAGACCTTGGCCTTGGGGTCGATCTCCAGGCCGAACCGCTGGCTGAGCTCGGCGACCTCCCGCTCCATGCGGGCGGTGTCGAGGCGGCCACCGGTCGTGTGCTCGCGGCCGAGGAAGACGTTGGCCGCGACGGTCAGGGACGGGACGAGCTTGAAGTGCTGGTGCACCATGCCGATCCCGAGCGACGAGGCGCGCTGGGGGCTGGCGATCCGCACCTCCTGCCCGTCGACGAGGATCTCGCCGGAGTCGGGCTGGGCGGTGCCGGCGACCATCGTCATGAGGGTCGTCTTGCCGGCGCCGTTCTCGCCGACCAGGGCGTGGACGCGACCGGGCATCACCGTGAGGGAGATGCGGTCGTTCGCGACCTTCGGCCCGAACGCCTTGGTGATCTGGCGGAGCTCGAGCAGCGGTGTGGCCATGAGGGTGTCCTCCGGGAGGGCCGCGGGGAGCGGGCGGGGGGACGGCCGTCGGACGGTGCCGCTCGGGCGGCACCGTCCGACGGGACGTCACATGGTGGTCGGGACCTCGATCTCGCCGTCGATGACCATCTGCGCGTACTCGCGCACCTGGTCCTGGATCTCCTGCGGGACGATGTCGCCGTTGTCCTCGAAGGTGAGGGAGACGCCGTCGTTCGCCAGGCCGTACTCCGCGACCTCGCCGAACGCGAGGTCCCCGGCCGCGTAGGCCTTCACCGCGGAGTCGAGCGAGACGCCGATGTTCTTCAGCATCGAGGCGAGGACGTGGCCCTCCTGCAGGGGGTTCTGGTTCGCGTCCACGCCGATGGAGTACTTGCCGAACTCGGCCGCGGCCGTGTGGACGCCGATCCCGGCGCCGCCGGCGACCTGGAAGACCACGTCGGCGCCCTGGTCGTACATGGCCTTGGTCTGGTCGAAGCCGCGGTTGGCGTCGTAGAAGTCACCGACGTAGGAGACGAGGACCTCGATCTCGGGGTCCACGGCCTCGACGCCCTTGCGGAAGCCCGCGAGGAAGTCGTTGATGATCGGGATGTCCATGCCGCCGACCAGGCCGACGACCTTCTCCTCGTTCGCCAGCGGGAACGTCTCGGGGTCCGTCGTCACCAGCGCGGCGAGCACGCCGGCAAGGTAGGAGCCCTCGTTCTGCTTGTACAGGATCGAGGCGACGTTCGGCTGCTCCACGACGGAGTCGTAGATGATGTAGCTCTGGTCCGGGTACTTCGGGGCCGTCTCGTTGAGGATGTCGACCATCTGCGACGTCCCGACGATGACGACGTCCCAGTCGCTGCCGGAGACGGACTCGAGGTTGGCCCGCCACTGCGCGGGGTTGTCCGCCTCGGCCTGGATGTTCTGGACGCGGCTGCCGTCCTCCTCGAGCATGGCCAGCCCGCGGGCGGCGTCGTCGAAGAAGCCCTGGTCGCCCAGGCTGCCGTTGATGACGTGGGCGGCCGAGGGGGCGCCGTCGCTGTCGCCGCTGCCGTTGTCGCCGGCGCCGTTGTCGCCGTCGCCGCCGCACGCGGCGAGGGTCAGGGCGGCCGCGACGGACAGGGCCACGCCGGTCGTGAGTCGGGTCTTCATGGTGTGCTCCCTTGCACGGGTCGGACTGATTCGCTGGGGGGTGCTGCGCGGGGGGCGCAGGGGGTGCTGCGTGCCGCCCGTCGGGCGGCGGAGGCGTCGTCGGGGGCTCAGACCTCCTGGATGGGTGCGGGGCCGTCGACGGCCGGGGTGGGTACGGGGGGCACGGGTGCGCTCGTGGGGCCCGACGTCCGGATCGACTCGGCCACCTGCTCGGACGAGGGCATGCCGGTCGTCGCGCCGAGCGCGCCGACCGACAGGGACGCGGCGTGGACCGCCCAGCGCAGCGCGTCCCGGGGCGGCTCCCGGCGGCTCAGCGCGTCGGCGAGGGCGCCGATGAAGGTGTCGCCGGCCCCGGTCGTGTCGACGACCGGCACGACCGGCGGCGCCTCCGCGACGACCTCCCCGCCGTCGCAGAGCACGGCGCCGCGCCCGCCGAGCGTGACGACGACGGTGCCGCGCAGGCCGCTCGCGGCGACGTCGGCGGGGACGTCCGCGAGGTCGGTCGGCAGCGGGCGGCCGAGGACGACCTCGTACTCCACCTCGTTGACCACGAGCACGTCGACGGCCTCGAGGAGCTCGCGCGGCAGCGCCCGGGCCGGGGCGGGGTTGAGCACGACGGTGCCGCCGGCGAGGCGGGCGGCGGCCAGCACGGTCTCGACGGGCACCTCCAGCTGGGCGACGACGACCGCGGCCTGCTCGAGGACCTCGGCGGCACCGGTCAGGTGCTCCTCGCCGAGGACCGCGTTGGCCCCGCCGACGACGACGATCGAGTTCTCCGCGTCGTCGGCGACCAGCACGATCGCCCGGCCGGTGCCGGCCTCAGCCGTGGTGCCGAGGTGGGAGACGTCGACGCCCTCGGCCCCGAGCGCGGCGCGCACCGCACCGCCCTCGGCGTCCTCGCCGGTCAGCCCGACGAACGCCACGCGCCGCCCGAGGCGCGCCGCGGCGACGGCCTGGTTGCTGCCCTTGCCGCCGAAGAACTGCTCGAACCCGAGCGCCGGAACCGTCTCCCCCGGGAGAGGGAGGCGGGCCACCGTGGCGACGAGGTCGATGTTGACGCTGCCGACGACGGCGACGTCCACACGTGCTGGCGTCATTGCCACACCCTTGCGTTGAGAACCTGTTCCGAGGAATCGTTTTCTCGACTCCGGAGACGATGAAAGCGCCGCTCTGGCTACCTTGTCAAGGGGCGAGACGCTCCCGTGACCTACCGCGCGTGGGCAACGAGCCGCTACAGTCGGGCCTGCTGAGAAAAGCATTACCCGGAGAGGAGGTTCGCTGTGCCGGACCGTGCCACGCCGCGCTCCCGCAAGGTCACGGTGCGCGACGTCGCCGCGGAGGCCGGCGTCTCGATCGCCACCGCCTCCCGCGCGCTCGCCGGCCAGGCGTCGGTCGACCCCGAGCTCGTCCGCCGTGTCCTGCGCGCCAGCGCCGATCTCGGCTACCGCGCCAACGCGCTCGCCCGCGCCCTGCGGACCCAGCGGACCGACACGATCGGCATGGTCGTGCCCTCGATCAGCAACCCGTACTTCATCGCCGCCATCGAGGCGGTCGAGCTGGTGCTCGCGGAGTCCGACCGCTCCCTGCTGCTGTGCGACGCGCGCGAGGACGCCACCGTGGAGGCGGGCCGCATCGACCTCCTCGTGCACCGGATGGTCGACGGCCTCATCGTCGTGCCGGTCGCGACCGAGGCGTCCGCTCCTGCGCTGGAGGCGGCGGCGCAGGAGCTGCCGGTCGTCCAGTTCGACCGCTTCGTGGACGCGGTGCCCACCGACTTCGTCGGCAGCGACAACACCGTGGGCGTGCGCGCCTGCGTGGACCACCTGCGCCGGCGGGGCGCCCGCCGCATCGCGTTCGTCGGGGCGCAGCCGACCACGAGCACCGCGGCCGAGCGCCTCCGCGCCTTCCGGGACTGCGTCGGGGTGGAGGACTGCCCGGACAGGTGGCTCCTCCTCGGCGACTTCTCCGCCCGCTGGGGACGGGAGGCGGCGCGGAGCCTGCTCGAGGGCGAGGGGCTGCCCGACGCCATCGTGTGCGGCGCCGACGTCATCGCCGTGGCGCTGGTGGCCGAGCTGCGCTCCGCGGGCGTCACCGTGCCGGAGCAGGTCGCCATCGTCAGCTACGACGACTCCACCCTCGGCGCGCTGACGGTCCCGCCGCTGACGTCCGTCCGCCAGCCGATCGAGGACATGGCCCGGGAGGCGGTCCGCCTCCTGGACCACCGGCGGGAGCGGGCGGACGCGGCCGTGCGCAAGAGCGTCTTCCCGCCGGCGCTGGTGGTCCGGGGCTCCACCCGGTGACCCTCGCGGGCGGTGCGCAGTGAGGCGCTACGCGGTCCTGCCTCAGCTGGCCGGGTGGTGGTTCCTCGTCGCGGGCGCCCTGGCCCGCCTCCCCGTCGCGATGACCCCGCTCGGCGTCATGCTCCTCGTCACGACGACGACCGGCTCCGTCGCCCGGGGCGGGCTGGCCACGGGCGCGTCCTCCCTGGGCACGGCCGCGCTGGCGCCCGTGCAGGGCCGCCTCGCCGACCGGTTCGGCCAGCGCCGCGTCCTGCTCGTCGCGAGCGCGGCGAGCGCCGCGGCCCTCGTCACCGTGACCCTCGCGGCGGTCCAGGGGTGGGCCCTGCCCGCCCTGCTCCTGGCCTGCGCCGCGGCCGGCGGCACGGCACCGCAGGTCGGACCGCTCGCGCGGGTCCGGTGGCTGTCGCTGGCACGCGGCCGCCCTGCCCCCACGAGCGCCGCCATGAGCTGGGAGGGGATGGTCGACGAGACGACGTTCGTCCTCGGCCCGGCCCTCGTCGGCGTCGTCGCCTCGGTCCGTCCGGAGGCCACCCTGCTCGTGGCCGCCGCCGTCGTCGCCGTCTTCGGGACGGCGTTCGCCGTCCACCCCACCGCGACGCCGCCGCGGCCGCCGCGGGCGCAGGGCACGCCGCCGGCGCCCGGGGTCGCGGCCGTCCTGCGGGGCGTCGTCGCGCCGACGCTCGGCATGGTGGGGCTCGGCGCGTTCTTCGGCTCGAGCCAGGCCGCCGTGACCGGGGTGGCCACCGCGCTCGGCCGCCCCGGCGACGCCGGGCTGCTCTACGCCGTGATGGGGATCGGCTCGGCGGTGACGGCGCTCGCCGTCGTCGCCCTGCCCGCGCGCATCGACGCCCGGGCGCGCTGGTTCGTCGGCGGGGCCGGGCTCGCCGTCGTCATGCTCGGGGCCCTGACCGTCACCACCGGGCCCGGCACCGCCCTGGCGCTCCTGCTCGCCGGCGTCTTCATCGGACCGGCGATCGTCACGCTCTTCGCCGTCGCGGGCGATCTCGCTCCGGCGGGCGCCGTCGCGACGGCGATGACCCTCATGGTCAGCGCGAACGTCGTCGGTGTGGCGATCGGCGCAGCCGTGGGTGGGGCGGCCGCCGAGGCGCTCGCGGCCGCCGGCGACGCGCCCGCGCTGGCGTTCGTCGTGCCCGCGGTGGCAGCCGTCGTCCTGGCGCTGACCGCGCTGCTGCACCGCCCAGCCGGTGCGGGCGCGGCCCCGCACCCCTACCGTGGATGACCATGAGCACCGACGGACTCGCCCTCGCCCGCCGCAAGATGGAGGAGGCCGGCGTCACGCCGACCGCGATCGAGGTCTTCTCCCGCTTCTACGGCCTGCTGGAGTCCGGCGAGACCGGCGTGATCCCCGAGTCGACCGTGCGCCCGCTCACCGACGTCACCCGGCTCGAGGCGGTGGACGTCGACGACGACGCCGCGCGCGAGGCCCTTGGCGCCACCGCGGTACTCAAGCTCAACGGCGGCCTCGGCACCTCGATGGGCATGGACAAGGCGAAGTCGCTGCTGCGCGTGCGCGGGGACCGGACGTTCCTCGACGTCATCGCCGGGCAGGTCCTCGCCGCGCGGGAGGCGACCGGGGCGAGGCTGCCGCTCGTCCTCATGAACAGCTTCCGCACCCAGGACGACACCCTCGCCGCGCTGGCCCGCTACCCCGAGCTCGCCGTCGACGGCGTCCCGCTGGACTTCCTGCAGAACCGCGAGCCGAAGCTGCGCGCGGACGACCTCACGCCCGTCGAGTGGCCCGAGGACCCGAGCCTGGAGTGGTGCCCGCCGGGCCACGGGGACCTCTACACCGCGCTGTACGCGTCCGGCACGCTGCAGGCGCTGCTGGACGCCGGGTTCCGCTACGCGTCGGTGTCGAACTCCGACAACCTCGGCGCGGTCCCGGACGCCCGCATCGCCGGCTGGTTCGCCGCCAGCGGGGCGCCCTACGCCGCCGAGGTGTGCCGGCGCACGCCCGCGGACCGCAAGGGCGGGCACCTGGTGGTCCGCGCGTCCGACGGCCGGATCGTGCTGCGCGAGACCGCCCAGACCCCGCCGGAGGACGAGGCCCGCGCCTCCGACATCGACGTCCACCCGTTCTTCCACACCAACAACCTGTGGTTCGACCTGCGCGCGCTGGCCGCCGAGCTGGAGCGCACCGGCGGCGTGCTGGAGCTGCCGCTCATCCGCAACGAGAAGACGGTCGACCCGACCCGCAAGGACTCCACGAAGGTCGTCCAGATCGAGTCGGCGATGGGCGCCGCGGTCGAGGCGTTCGACGGGGCGACCGCCCTGGAGGTGCCGCGCTCGCGCTTCCTGCCGGTCAAGACCACGAACGACCTGCTCGTCCTGCGCTCGGACGTCTACGCCGACGACGACGCCCACCGCCTCGTCGCCCAGGCCGACGCGCCCTTCGTCGACCTCGACACCGACCACTACAAGACGATCGACGCGTTCGACACCCGGGTGCCGCACACCCCGTCGCTGCGCTCGGCCACCGCGCTGCGCGTCGAGGGGGACTGGACGTTCGGGCGCGACGTCGTCGTCGAGGGCGAGGCCCGCCTGGCGGGGTCCGGCGGCCAGGTGCCCGACGGCGCCCGCGTCACCGCCGACGGCGTCGCCTGACGGCGACCGCAACGCCCCCGACGGTTCCTCCGGCGCCGACCGGGCGGGTCGGCGCCGGAGGAACCGCCATGATCTGGGAAAACGGCCCGGGTGAAACCGTTGGGCCGAACGGATGAGAAACCGTGTCTCTTCCCCCGAAGTCATGTGAATCGGGGAAATCGGAACGTTACGGTCCCCTGGACACCCCGCGACGCGAGGAACCGCCGTCCGTACCGAGGTCGCTTGGACGACGGGGAGCGAGTAGCGAACCCACCGTGGGGGTCGGACGCAGGGAGCACCCCACGCCATGATCCGCCGCACGCTCATCATCCTCTCCGCCGCCGCGCTCGTCGTCACCGGCGCAGCCGCCGCCTCCGCCTACACCGTCGACGACGCCGGCCACGGGTTCGTCGGGAAGGGCGAGGTCCAGCTCGCCCTCGGCTGGAACAACAAGGCGCTGCAGACGAACGCGGGCCAGGTCGACTTCTTCTACGCGTCTGAGACCGTGACCGAGGTGTCCTGGATCTGCACCAACGCGAACAACGAGAAGACCCAGCCGCGCTCCCGCACCACGACCGCGACGGTCCAGGGGCTTCTGGACGCCGCGGCTCGGGACGGGAAGCAGCAGATCACGGGCTTCTTCCTCAACGGGTTCGACGGCGTCGTCGTGACGAGCGATCCCGTCACCGCGGGCGACCCGCTCAACTCCTGCCCGTCCGGCCCCTGGAGCCTCACGACGCCCGCCGGCGAGCCGGAGCTCGTGAGCTCGACAGGCGGTCTGTACGTGAAGGCCAACGGCACGGCAGTCCTCCTCCCGGCGACCGCCGTCGTGACCACCGTCAACTGACCCAGCCGTCCGACGGCCCGTCCCGCTCATGGAGCAGGGCGGGCCGTCGGCGTCCCGGGCGG
>JACIXM010000347.1 GCA_014360395.1 Actinotalea sp. | reverse complement strand
GCCGTGCCGCGGCTCAGGCTCGAGGCGCCCTCCGGCAGCAGGTAGGCGGACGGGTCCCCGCTCAGCTCCCGCCCGACCATGGGCCGCAGCGCCGCGTAGGCGGACGCGTCGCCGACGAGGACGCCGCCGAGCAGGGTGCGCGCGTCGTCGGACAGCACGAGCTTGGTGTAGACGCCCGCGACCGGGTCGGAGTGGACCAGCTCCAACGCGCCGGGGGTCCGGGCGAAGGCGTCGCCGAAGCTCGCGACGTCGACGCCGGCGAGCTTGAGCTTGGTCGCCGTGTCCGCGCCCGGGAACTGCGCGTTCCCGCCCAGCAGCCGGTCCGCGACGACCTCGGCCATCGCGTAGCCCGGGGCGACGAGGCCGAGGCAGGCGCCGTCGATGCAGGCGACCTCGCCGACGGCCCGGACGTGGGGGTCGGCGGTGCGGCAGGCCCCGTCGACGACGACGCCGCCACGCGGCCCGACCTCCAGGCCCGCGGCGCGGGCCAGCTCGTCCCGGGGCGCGATCCCCGCAGCGACGACGACCACGTCGACGTCGAGCCGGCCGCCGTCGGCGAAGTCGAGCCGGCCGACGGTGCCGCGGCGGTTCGGGCGCATCCGCGTCGTGGCGGTGTCGACGCGGACGGCGACGCCGAGCCGCTGGATGAGGCGCCGCAGCGCCTCGCCGCCGCCGAGGTCGACCTGGGCCGACATGAGGTGCGAGCCGAACTGGATGACGGTCGCCTGCGCCCCGAGGGCCTGCAGCGCACCGGCGGCCTCCAGGCCGAGCAGGCCGCCGCCGATGACGGCGCCCCGCACGGGCCGGTCCCAGCGTGCCGCCTGGTCCTGGACCCAGCCGCGCAGCGCCGCGACGTCGTCGAGGGTGCGGTAGACGAACACGCCGGGCAGGTCGCTGCCCTCGATCGGGGGGACGAACGCGCTGGACCCCGTCGCGAGCACGAGCTCGTCGTACGCCCAGGTGCGGCCGTCCGCCGCGGTGACGACGCGGGCGTCCCGGTCGACGGCGACGACGGTCGCGCCGCGCACGAGGCTCACGTGCGGGTCGGACCACAGGGCCGGGTCGCCCAGGGTGAGCTCCTCGGGGTCGCGCCCGGAGAAGTAGGAGGTCAGGGCGACGCGGTCGTACGGGGCGCGCGGCTCCTCCGCGAGGACGGTGACGCGCCAGGTGCCGTCGGTGTCGCGGTCGCGCAGCGCCTCGACGAGCCGCTGGGCCACCATGCCGCCGCCGACGACGACGAGGTGGCTCGGCTGTGCCTGCTCCTGCGGGGCGGGCGGACGTCCGGGATCGTGCGTCTCGGGTGACATGCGTCGCTCCTCGTGCTGGCCGGTCCGGCTCCCCTGCTGCGGGGCCAGGGCGCTGACGCTAGGCAGCGCATGTTTCCCGGGGCGTTCCCCGGGTGTTTCCTGCGGGAAACACCTGCCTCACACCTCGGGCGGGCGGATGTGAGGGCCCGGCGTCAGGGGTTGGCCGGCACGTTCCCACCCCGGTCCGCGGGCGGACGTACCGTGGACAGGGCCGGTCGGTGCTCCGACCCGTCCGGCGGGCGACGGGAAGGGATGGGGCGATGGAGGTCAGCGAGGTCCTGGTGGACGCCTTCGGCCGGGTGCGGGAGGTCGTGCACGGCGTGCTCGAGGGTGCCGACGACGCGCTCCTGGCCCACCTGCCGACGGACGGCACCAACTCCGTGGCGTGGCTGGTGTGGCACCTCACCCGGGTGCAGGACGACCACGTCGCCGACGCGTTCGGCGGGCAGCAGGTGTGGGTCGCCGACGGCTGGGCCGAGCGCTTCGGGCTGGCCCTGCCCGTCGCGGACACGGGGTACGGGCACGGTCCGCTGGAGGTGGCGGCGGTCGCGGCCTCCGCCGACCTGCTGCGCGGCTACCACGACGCGGTGCACGCGGTGACGGTCGAGCACCTGCGGCGCGTGACCGGGGAGGAGCTCGACCGGGTCGTCGACACGCGCTGGGACCCGCCCGTGACCCTCGGCGTCCGGCTCGTCAGCGTCATCGCCGACGACCTGCAGCACGCCGGCCAGGCGGCGTTCGTCCGCGGGCTGGTGGAGAGTGGGTTCATCGGCCCCGAGTGAGCGACGGCGTCGACGTCGGTCGCCGGCGTCGCCGTCGGCCGGTGTCGACCGCCTCGCGCGCCGTCGTCGGAATATCCCGGGCCACTGGCGGCTTGTCCCGATCAGATGGTTGAATGTTGAATCAGCAGAGCGACGGGAGTGCCCTCATGCAGTTCGGAGTCTTCTCGGTCGGCGACATCACGCGCGACCCCACCACCGGCCGGATCCCGACCGAGCACGAGCGCATCCAGGCGATGGTCGCCATCGCGAAGAAGGCCGAGGAGGTGGGGCTGGACGTCTTCGCGTCCGGGCAGCACCACAACCCGCCCTTCATGACCTCCGCCCCCACGACGCTGCTCGCGTACATCGCGGCGCAGACCGAGCGGATCGTCCTGTCCACGGCCACGACGCTCATCACCACGACCGACCCCGTGCGCATCGCCGAGGAGTACGCGATGCTCCAGCACCTGGCGGGCGGTCGCGTCGACCTCATGATGGGCCGCGGCAACACCGGGCCCGTCTACCCCTGGTTCGGCCAGGACATCCGCAACGGGATCCCGCTGGCGATCGAGAACTACGCGCTGCTGCACCGGCTGTGGCGCGAGGACGTCGTCAGCTGGGAGGGGCGGTTCCGCACGCCGCTGCAGTCCTTCACCTCCACGCCGCGCCCGCTGGACGGGGTGCCGCCGTTCGTGTGGCACGGGTCGATCCGCAGCCCGGAGATCGCCGAGCAGGCCGCCTACTACGGCGACGGCTTCTTCCACAACAACATCTTCTGGCCGATCCACCACACGCGGCAGATGGTGCGCCTGTACCGCCAGCGCTTCGAGCACTACGGGCACGGGCGTGCCGACCAGGCGATCGTCGGTCTCGGTGGCCAGGTCTTCATGCGCAAGAACAGCCAGGACGCGGTGCGGGAGTTCCGCCCCTACTTCGACGTCGCCCCGGTGTACGGCCACGGACCGTCGCTGGAGGAGTTCACGGAGATGACGCCGCTGACGGTCGGCAGCCCGCAGCAGGTCATCGACCGCTATGCGGCGATGCGCGACGAGGTCGGGGACTACCAGCGCCAGCTGTTCCTCATCGACCACGCCGGCCTGCCGCTGGAGACGGTGCTGGAGCAGATCGAGATCCTCGGCACCGAGGTGGTGCCGGTGCTGCGGCGGGAGATGGCGGTCGGCCGGCCGCCGCACGTCCCGGACGCGCCCGTGCACGCCACGCTCGTCGAGGAGGCCGGCGGGCCGCGCGACGTGACCGTGTACTCGGTCGACGGCGTCACCGGGCGCCGGGCGGAGTCGGTGGCATGAGCGCCGACGACGCCCTGCGCCCCGCGGGCGCGGTCGGCGACGCGCGTGGTGCCGGGCACAGGGCCGGTGCCGGGGCGACCCGCGCGCTCGTCGTCGTCGCCGCCGGGCTGCGCCAGCCCTCGACGACGCGCCTGCTCGCGGACCGTCTCGCCGAGGCGACCGTCCGCGCGCTCGGCGAGCAGGGGGTCAGCACCCGGGTCGAGGTGGTGGAGCTGCGCGAGCACGCGCACGACCTCACCAACATGCTGCTCACCGGGTTCGCGGTGCCGAAGCTGCAGGAGGTGCTCGACGCGGTCGCGGACGCCGACGGCCTCATCGCCGTCAGCCCGATCTTCAGCGGCTCGTACAACGGGTTGTTCAAGACGTTCTTCGACGTCATGGAGTCCGGCGCGCTGGCCGGGATGCCGACTCTCCTCGGCGCGACGGCCGGGACCGCGCGCCACTCACTGGCGCTCGACCACGCGCTGCGGCCGCTGTTCGTCTACCACCGGGCGGTCGTGGTGCCGACCGGCGTCTTCGGCGCGACGGAGGACTTCGGGGCGTCGTCGTCGGCCGGCGGTGCGTCCGGCGGGGCGGGGCGGCACGACGACGGCGCGCCCGCGATCGCCGTCCGCGTGGACCGGGCGGCGCGGGAGCTCGCGCCGCTCATGACGGCGCGGCCGCCCCGGGCGAGCCGCGACCCGTTCACCGACCCGACGCCGTTCGAGCGGCTCCTGGCCGGGGGCGCCTGACGCACCACGCCCACGAGCCTCCCCGTCGCCGGGGGCCACGCGCTGTCCTTCGACGTGCACTCCGCGCCCGGCGGGTCGACACTGACCTCGCCGGGCGCAGGGCGCATCGGCCCTTGGTCCCTGGTGCCCCCTCGGGAGGCAGGGGACCGTGGGCCCCACACTGACGCGTCGGCCCG
>JACIXM010000346.1 GCA_014360395.1 Actinotalea sp. | reverse complement strand
CGACGACGGCCCCGGCCGGCGCCGCGGGACGCCCGCCGGCGCCCGGACCGCCGGGTCCGCCCCGGGCCGGCGCCCGCCGGGCGGCGACGGCGTCGGCGACGACGTCCGCGACCTCCGGCAGCTGGACGTCGACGAACGCCTCGCGGACGTCGAGGTCCGGCCGTCGCCGCCGGACGCCCTCGAGGATCGCGGCGATCACCGCGCGCCCGTCGGGGGAGTCGGTCCCGTGGGAGCAGCCCACGAGCACCGGTGGTGCGCCGGTCGCCCGCGCGGGTGTCGGCGACGGGTCCGGGTGGGGCGTCGGCCCCGGCGCGCAGGCGGCACGGGGCTCAGGCACGCGACACCCCCTCGGCGAGCTCCAGGCGGTACCCCCGCTTGACGACGGTCCGCACCAGGTCGCGACCGACCGCCTCGCGGAGCCGGCCGACCGCCACCTCGGCGGTGTGCGGGTCCCGGGAGTCCCCGGGCAGGACCTGCAGGACCTCCGCGCGGGTGACGACCCCGCCCGTCCGGGCGGCCAGGAGCCGGAGGACCTCCAGCCCCGACGGGGACAGGGGGAGCACCCGCCCGTCGAGGACGGCGGCGCCCCGGTGCACCTGGAGGGGCCCGGCTGCCGTGTCCAGCACGGTGAGGCCGCCGAAGTGCCCCACCAGGGCCCGCACGAGCGACCCGAGCCGCCCGCGGTCGGGGACGAGCGGCTCGATCCCGCGCTCGCGCAGCGGCCGTGCGGTGACCGGCCCCACGGCGGCCGCGAGCGCGCCCCCGTGCCGCAGCCGGTCCCGGACCGCGTCCCCGACACCGGCGCGGTCGCCGGCCTCGAGCCACGCGGCGGCCCCGGGGGCGGAGGTGAAGACGACGGCGTCGATCTCGCCGGCCGCGGTGGCCCGCGCCGAGGCGGCGACGGCCTCCGGGTCCCGAGGTGGGCCCCAGCGGTAGACGACGAGGCTCAGGACGTCGGCGCCCGCCGCCCGGAAGGCCTCGTCCAGGCCGTCGGCGCCCGCGCCGTGGTGCTGCACCGCGATCCGCAGCCCGGCGACGCCGTCGTCGAGCAGGGCCTCGGCGATCTCGGCGGAGGTCTCCGACTCGGCGACCCAGTCGGGGCGCAGCCCCGCGGCCTGGAGCGCCCCCCGCGCCTTGGGTCCCCGCGCGACGAGGCGCGCCGCGGCGAGGACCGCCACCAGCCGGTCGGCGAGACCGTGGGCGTCGGCGGCCTCGACCCAGCCCCGGAAGCCGATGCCGGTGGTGATGACGACGACGTCCGGTGGCTCCGCGAGCAGCGCCAGCGTGGCGCGGAGCAGCTCCGCGTCGTCGGTGTGGGGGACCATGCTCAGCGACGGGGCGTGGCGCACGGCGGCCCCGCGCCGCTCCAGGGCGGCCGCGAGCTCCGCCGAGCGCCGCTCGGCGGTGACGAGCACGACGCACCCCGCCATGGTCGGCGCGAGCGAGGGCGCGGGAGCGGCCTGGACCTGCGCCGGCTCCTGGGCCGTGCCCGGTGCGGCGGTCACGACGTCGTCCCCGCCGTCCCGACGGGCACCGCGGTCCCGACGGGCGCTGCCGTCCTGGCGGGGGTGCCGGCACCCGTTGTCGGATCCAGCAGGTCCTCGGCGGCGACAGCCCCGATGACCACGATCGCGGGCGCGCGCACGCCCACGGTCCGGGCCCGGTCGGCGATCTGGCCCAGCGGGGCCCGGGTGGTGCGCTGCCGGTCCGTGGTGCCGTTCTCGACGACGGCGACCGGTGTGGCGGGGTCGGCGCCGTGGGCGATCGCGGAGGCGGCCATGGCCTCCAGCGCCGCGACGCCCATGAGGACGACGACGGTCGCGGTGGCCTCGCGCAGCGCCGTCAGCGCCGCGGCGTCCAGCCCGTCGTGCCCGTTGACGACGTGCAGGGCCGCCACCGTGCCGCGGTGGGTCAGGGGGATCCCGGCCGCGGCGGGCACGGCGAGCGCGCTGCTGATGCCGGGGACCACCTCGACGGGCACCCCCGCCGCGCGGCACGCGTGCACCTCCTCCCCGCCGCGGCCGTAGACGAACGGGTCGCCGCCCTTGAGGCGCACGACGACCAGCCCGCGGCGCGCGCGGTCGACGAGGATCCGGTTGATCTCCGGCTGCGGCACGGGGTGGTGGTCGGGTCGCTTGCCGACGTCGATCACCTCGACGTCCGCGGGCAGCTCGGCCAGCACGGAGCGCGGCCCGAGCCGGTCGGTCACGACGACGTCGGCCTCGGCCAGCGCCCGGCGACCGCGCAGCGTGAGCAGGTCGACCGCACCCGGCCCGCCGCCCACGAGGACGACCCGCCCGCCGGCCCCCCGGCGGGCCCCTGCGCCCCGGCGTCGGCGGCGCAGGTCCGCCCCGCCGGAACGCAGGTGCTCGGCGAGCGCGTCGCGCACGCCCACGGTCCGGGCCGGGTCCGGCTCGCGCGCGGACACGACGCCGACGAGGAGGTCGCCGTGCGTCGCCGTCGCGGGGGTCCGGGCGGACCCGCACCGGACGTCGCCGGCGGTGACGCACCAGACCCGCCGGTCGTGCGCCCAGCGCGCGACGTCGGCGTCGACGGCCGGGACCCCGGTGGCGCACTGCACGAGCCACGCCCCGGCGAGGTCGTCGGCCGCGACCACCCGCGCCTCCCACGCGACCGTGCCGCGCGCAGCGAGCTCGGCGAGCTCCGGGCACAGCACCGGCGCGACGACGCGGACGTCCGCGCCGTCCGCCAGCAGGGCCCGCGCGCGCCGGGCGGCGACGGGCCCGCCGCCGACGACGAGGACGGGACGTCCGGCCAGCTCCAGGCCGAGGAGCGTCGTCACGCCGCACCGCCCGTCCCGGCGGCCGGCCCGGCCGGCACCGCCGTCGGCGTCCGGTCCCCGACCCCGGTCCCGTCCTGCCCGGACCCGGTCCCGTCCTGGCCGGCGCCCGTCGCCTCCGGCAGGGGAGGGTCGGGGGTCGTCGCGACGAGGACCACCCCGTTCTCCAGCCGGACGCGCCAGGTCCGCAGGTGCCGCGGCGCCCGTCCGACGGGCTCGAGGCAGCGACCGGTGCGCAGGTCGAACACCTGCTTGAGCAGCGGCGACGCGACCGTCGGGGCCGTGCCGCGGCTGCCGACGATCCCGCGGGACATGACGTGCGCGTCCATGAACGGGTCCAGCTGCTGCACGGCGAGCACCTCGTCGGCGCCGGGGTCGGCAGGGCCGGCGCCGCCCGCGGTGCCCGTCCCGGGGAGCCGGAACAGGGCGACCTGCTCCCCGGCGACGAGTGCCGCGGCGCCGCGCTCGGGCACCAGGTCATCGAGGCGGCAGACGGCGACCCAGGCCGTCGTCGTCCCGCTGGTCGGCGCCGACGGTCCGGCGGGCGCCGTCGGCGCCCCCGCCGGGACCGGGCGGGTGGTCAGGCTCTCGACGGTCATGCGCGCACCTCCAGGGCGGGGCCCGCGACGAGCACGGGACCGGTCGGGACGTCCTCGGGCCGGACGCCGTCGGCCGGCACCTCGACGGGTACGGCCAGGCCGGCCGCGCGCTCGGCGGGGGTCGCGGGACGGCGCTGCCCGCGCTCGGTGACGTAGGCCAGGCTCGGGTCGGGCGTCGTCGGCGCGTTGACGAAGGACGCGAACCGGCGCAGCTTCTCGGGGTCCTCCAGGGTGGCGCGCCACTCGTCCTCGTAGCGGTCGACGTGGGCGGCCATGGCCGCGTCGAGCTCCGCGGCGATGCCGAGGCTGTCGTCCATGATCACGGCCCGCACGCCCTCCAGGCCGCCCTCGACCTCCTCGATCCAGGGTGCGGTGCGCTGGAGGCGGTCGCCGGTGCGGATGTAGTACATGAGGAACCGGTCGACGGTCCGGACGAGCGTCTCGGTGTCGAGGTCCTCGGCGAGCAGCCGGGCGTGCCGCGGCGTGAAGCCGCCGTTGCCCCCGACGTACACGTTCCAGCCGTTGTCGGTCGCGATGATGCCGACGTCCTTGGCCCGCGCCTCGGCGCACTCGCGCGCGCACCCGGAGACGCCGAGCTTGAACTTGTGCGGCGCCCGCAGCCCGCGGTACCGCAGCTCCAGCGCGACCGCGAGGGACGTGGAGTCCTGCACGCCGTAGCGGCACCACGTCTGCCCGACGCAGGACTTCACGGTGCGCAGCGACTTGCCGTACGCGTGCCCGGACTCGAAGCCCGCGTCGACCAGCCGGCGCCAGATGAGCGGCAGCTGCTCCAGGCGCGCACCGAACATGTCGACCCGCTGGCCCCCGGTGATCTTGGTGTAGAGCCCGAAGTCCTTCGCGACCTGGCCCACCGTGATCAGGCCCTCCGGGGTGACCTCCCCGCCCGGCATCCGCGGGACGACCGAGTAGGTGCCGTCCTTCTGCAGGTTCGCCATGACGTGGTCGTTGGTGTCCTGGAGCGTGGCGCGGTCGCCCTCCAGGACGTGGCCGTCGTCCAGGGAGGACAGGATCGAGGCGACGACCGGCTTGCAGATGTCGCAGCCGCGGGCGCCGGCGGGCAGGTCGGGCGCGCCGTGCTGGGCGAGGATCTCGCTGAAGGTGCGCAGTCCGGTCACGCGGACGACGTCGAAGAGCTGGCGCCGCGACAGCGCGAAGTGCTCGCACAGCGCGGTGCTGACGCTGATGCCGGCCTTCTCCAGCTCCGCGCCCACCACCTTCTTGACTAGCGGCAGGCACGACCCGCACGACGTGCCGGCGCGCGTGCAGGCCTTGACCGCGGCCAGGTCGGTGCAGCCGCCGTCGGTCACGGCGTGCCGGACGCTCCCGGCGGTGACGTTGTTGCAGGAGCAGACGGCAGCGTCGTCGGGGAGGTCGGCCGTGCCGCGGCTCAGGCTCGAGGCGCCCTCCGGCAGCAGGTAGGCGGACGGGTCCCCGCTCAGCTCCCGCC
>JACIXM010000345.1 GCA_014360395.1 Actinotalea sp. | reverse complement strand
GGCGTGCCCGGCACCCACTCCAGGAGCATGCACTCGCGCGGCGCCGGGAGATCCGGGACCTCCACGGTGACGGACGCCGCGCCGTCGTCGGTCGGCAGGACGCGCGGGACCCGCGCGCCGCGGGCGGCCAGCAGGTCCAGGACGTCGCGCTCGGCGGCCGCGGCGCCGTCGCGGTGGACGCGGCGGTGCGGTCCGATCCGCAGCAGCCGCGGGCCCTGCGGCGTGTCGACCCGGCAGAGCGTGTTGAACGAGGTGCTCACCTCGGTGACCGGCGCGTCGGCCAGTCCGTAGGCGGCGAGCGCCGCCCGCGCGGCGTCCTGCAGTCCCCCCGTCATCCCCCGAGGGTAGGGGGCGGTGACGGGCAGGAGCGCGGCCGTGGGCTGCCGGACCGGTGACCTCAGAGCCGGTCTCCGTCCGGGTGACCGAAGCGTTCGCCGTCCTCCCAGGCTGTGGTCGACGTGCCGTACGTCGGGATGCCGCCGCTGCGCTGGAGCATCGCCGCCAGGTGCATGAGGCCCCAGCTCATGACGGTCACGCTGCGCTGGGTGAAGACGTTCTCCGGTCCGCCCGAGCCCTCGTCGGCGTAGGACGGTCCCGGACCCGCCTCGCCGACCCAGCCCGCGTCGGCCTGCGGGGGGATCGTGCAGCCGATGTGCTGCAGGGAGTACAGGACGTTCATGCTCGCGTGCTTGTAGCCGTCCTCGTTGCCGGTGACGACGAGGCCGCCCACCTTGCCGTGGAAGACGGACTGGCCGCGGTCGTTCGTCTCGCCCGACAGGGCGTACAGCCGCTCGATCACGCGGGTCGTCACGCTGGACTTCTCGCCCAGCCAGATCGGGGTGCCCAGCACGAGGATGTCGGCGGCGAGGACGCGCTCGGTCAGGGCCGGCCAGGCGTCGTCGGGGAAGCCGGACCCGCGCATGTCCGGCTGGACGCCCGGCGCGATGGCGTGGTCGACGGCGCGGACCTGCTCGACCGTGACGCCCGCGCCGCGCATGATCGCCGCCGCGACGTCCATGAGCGCCTGCGTGTTCGAGGGCTGGGGGCTCGGCGTGAGCGTGCCGTTGATGAACAGGGCGCGCAGGCCCGCGTAGTCGGGGGGCGTCGTCGTCATGCCGCCAGGCGATCAGCGGAGGAGGCGGCCCGCAACCGGGCGGGACGCCGCGCTCGGGCGACCCCTTTCGGGTTCCCGGTCTCCCGTCCAGCGTCCCGAGCCCGCCTGCCGGCCACCGACGAGCTGGTCGGAGGGTTGGGCCTCCGGGATGGTTGGATCGCCCGGGAGGTGGAGCGTGACGCTGGTGGACGACGTCGGGACCTGGCTGGGTGACGTGTGGGAGCAGGTGACGACGCCGCAACCGCCGCCTCCGGGCGAGGTCGTGCTGGGCGCAGTGGTCGCCGTGCTCGCCGTCCTGGCGGTGCCGGTGCTGTGGCACGCCGCCCGCCACGCCCTGACGATCGTCCACGAGGCGGCGCACGCGTTCGTGAGAT
>JACIXM010000344.1 GCA_014360395.1 Actinotalea sp. | reverse complement strand
AGGACCCCGCGCGACCGGCGGGTCACCGGGAGCGCCTCTCGTCCGCGCCGGTCCCGGTGCCCTAACGTTCGATCATGCGGGTCGACGGCGACCTGCCGGTCGACGGAGGCGTCATGGGTCGCAGGGCGCACATGCTCGGGTGGACGGTCGGCGCCGCGGTCGGCGCACTGGCCGTGGGGATCGTCGTCGGCGTGGCCATCGGCCTCGCCTTCGGCCTCGGGGGCCCGGCGCGGGACGGGTGGCAGGACCTCGCCGCGTTCGCCGCCGGTCTCGTCTTCGGGATCGGCGCCGCCGGGCTCGCCTGGTTCGTGCTCTTCTCGCTCGTGGTCCGTCGGTTCGTCCGCGAGGGCCGGCGCCTCGGCGTCGGGCTCTGGTCGCTGCCGTTCCTGATCGGTGTGCCCCTCCTGGCCTGGGCGCTGCTGGGCGCGACGGGCGCCGTCGTCGGCGGGGAGCTGACGCAGGTGACGCTGCTGGCGGCGGTGGTGACCGCACTGGTGGTGCCGCCGCTGGTGATGGTCGTGCGCGAGGGCGGGCCGCAACCGGTGTAGGCCGGTGCCGTCGGCCCGTGCCGACCCGCGCCACCCGTCACACGGGTGGGTGAATCGCAGGCGTGCGACTCACCCGTGTGGCGCAGGAGATCGACGCCACCCTGCTTGGTCCCTTCAGTGTGACCGTGCACAGGTCGATGGGAAGGGGGTCAGGCCGCCCGGGGCGGCACCGGGAGGAGCGCAGGAGGTGCGCGATGACCGCGACGATCGCCGCGACCCGCAGGCCGCGCTCCAGCGCGTCCACGATGGTCGTGCACGGCCGCCACCCGCTGCGGGGCTACCCGGTCACCTGGCGGATCACGCCCCTGACGGCGCCCGGCGGCGAGGCGATGTTCGTCGTCGAGCGGGCCGACGGGCACCTCGCCGGCGAGGCCTGGCAGATGGCCGAGAAGCAGTCCTCCCTCATGGGTGTGGACGGCGTGCGGGAGCTCGTCCGGCAGGCCCGCGAGCTCGGGCGCTGAGGGCGTTCACGTCGTGACCGCGTCGATCGCGGCGCGCTCCGGACCGACCGGTCCGGCACCCTCGGCGTAGTTCCGCAGCGCCGCCAGGTGCAGGTCCACGCCGAGGCGGGTTGCGGCGGTGTCCATGGCGAGGTTGAGGTTGACCAGCTGCAGACGGCGCGCGGCGAAGAGGCCGGCGAGCAGCGCGCCGTCGAGCTCCGGCCACGACCGGACGCTCGCGTAGCCGGCGCGGAACGCGGCGCACCGCTCGCCGGTCTCGTCGTCGCGCGCGAGGCGCAGCAGCGAGATGGCGAGGTCCTGCTCGACGTGGCCCCACAGCAGGTCCTGGAAGTCGATCGGGACGAGGTCGCCGGTGGCCGGGCCCCGACCGGGACGGTCGTGGGGAGTGCTGCCGCCCGCGTCGTCGTCGGGCGTCAGCACGTTCTCCTGGGTGAGGTCGCCGTGCAGGAGCTGCGCCGGCGTCCCGGCGTCCGCACGGGCCTCCCAGAGGTCGTCGACCGCGTCCTGCGCCCGGCCCAGTGCGGCGCGCAGGACCGGCGCGAGAGGGCCGGCCGTGTCGAGCAGGTCGGGGACGGCGAAGGCGAGCGCGTCCCGGCCGTCCAGGACGCCGTCCGGCAGGAGCAGTGCCGACGGCGCCAGGTCGTGCAGCCGCGCGGCCAGGCGGCCGAGGGCGGCGGCGTGCCCGACGGTGCACGGGCGCGGGACCGGCGTGCCCGGCACCCACTCCAGGAGCATGCACTCGCGCGGCGCCGG
>JACIXM010000343.1 GCA_014360395.1 Actinotalea sp. | reverse complement strand
CGGGCCGGGCCGACGACCGCGCCGGGCCGCGCTGCCGGCCCGCCCGGTCCCGCCCGCCGGCGCGCTCCGGCGGGCCCACCCGGTCCCCTCGCCGGTCGTCGCGGCCGCCGTCCCGTCGTCCGCCGTCGCGACCGTGCCGGTCGGCGGTCACGACGCGCCGCCCAGGCGGGCGTCCTCGGGCAGCCGGGCACCGCGCGCCCAGTCCGCCGCCGGCATCATCCGCTTGCCCGCCGGCGCCACGTCGCCGAGCTCGACGGGGTGCGTCCCGGTCCCGACGACGACGCCGTCGCGGCTCACCCGCACCGCGCCGGGCGGCAGCGCCGCGAGGTCGGCCCGCGGCCGTACCGGACCGAGCTTGAGACGGGCACCGTCGGGCAGGGTCGTCCAGGGGCCCGGCGCCGGGGTGCAGGCCCGGACGCGCCGGTCCACGGCCGGCGCCGGGTGCTCCCACCGCACGCGGGCGTCGTCGACCCTCAGACGGGGGGCGTGGCTGACGTCCCCCGCCTGGGGCACGGCCACGAGGCTCCCGTCGGCGATGCCGTCGACGGTCGCCCGCAGCAGGCCCGCGCCTGCCCGGGCGAGGCGGTCGAGCAGGTCGCCGGACGTGTCCCGCGGCCGCACGGTCTCGGTGAGCGTCCCGTACACCGGGCCGGTGTCCAGGCCCTCCTCGATGCGGAAGGTCGAGGCGCCGGTCACCTCGTCCCCGTGCAGCACGGCGTGCTGCACGGGGGCCGCCCCGCGCCAGGCGGGCAGGATCGAGAAGTGCAGGTTGACCCAGCCGTGCCGGGGCACGTCCAGGACGTCCCGGGGCAGCAGGGCGCCGTAGGCGACGACGGGTGCGAGGTCGGGCTCGAGGGCGGCGAGCTGCGCCACGACGTCCGGGTCACGCAGCGTCGTCGGCGTCAGGACCGGCACGCCCGCCTCCTCCGCCCGCACGCGGACGGGGCTGGGCGTCAGCCGTCGGCCCCGGCCGGCCGGCGCGTCCGGCCGGGTCAGGACCGCCACCACCTCGTGCGGGGAGTCCAGCAGGGCGTCGAGGGAGGGCAGCGCCACCTCGGGTGTACCGGCGAACAGCAGACGCATCCGACGATCGTAGGCGTGGCCGCGCCGCCGTCGGGTCGCGGCAGTCGGCTCCGGCGTCGTCAGAGCAGGTCGTGCGGCTGGACGCGGAGCCGGACCTGCCCGGGCTCGCGGCGCGCGCTCCGGGCGGCGCGGCTGCCCGTGAGGCGGGCGACGACCTCGGCCGCGCGCGGCCACGGGGAGCGGACCAGGGCCCGCACGGGCGCCTCCCCGGGCAGCTCCAGGAGCACACCGCCGTCGTCCGGCCAAACCGGGTCCGGGGGCACCGGCAGCGGCCCGAGCACGTCCGTCCCGGCGGGCAGGGCGGCGCGGGCCAGCACGTCCTCGACGGCGTGCCGGGGGCCCTCGACCGCGACGACGTGCACGGCCGGGGGCAGGCGCAGCTCCTCGCGCTCGGTCAGCTCGCGGTCGGCGAGGCCCGCAGGGTCCCAGCGGACGAGCGCCTGCGTGGGCCGGGGGGCACCGTCGCCGACGAGCACGACGACGCCGCCCTCGGCCGCCGGGCGCACGAGCGCCGCCGCGCGCATCCACGTCCGCAGCGCCTGCTCGCCCACGTCGAGGGCGTCGCGGGAGGAGACGACCGCGGCGTCGAGCAGGATCCCGGCCGCGTAGCCGCCCTCGGCCCGCGGCTCCGCGCCGGGCGTCGTCACCACGAGCGCGGGCCGGTCGGGGACGTCGACGAGGACGCCGTCGGCCGCGCGGGCCCCGGACTGCCGGACCGGGACCCCCGGGAAGGCGCGCCCCAGCTCCTCCGCCGTCCGGCTGGAACCGACGCGCACGGCCCGGAGCCCCTCCGCGCGGCACGTCGGGCACCGCCACCCGACGGCGAGCCGACCGCACCACCGGCAGGACGGCGCCGCCGACGAC
>JACIXM010000342.1 GCA_014360395.1 Actinotalea sp. | reverse complement strand
CCGGTGACCGGTGAACCGCCGGTGCTCGTGGGTGGCGCCCAGCTGACGGTGCCGCGCCGGTCGCCACGCACCACCTTGACGGAGGTCGGCGCTGAGGGCGGCGCGAAGGTCTTCGTCTGCGCCGTCGCCGCCACACCGGTCCCGACGGCGTTCGTCCCGGCGACCTCGACCACGTACGTGGCGAGGCCCGAGAGACCGGTCAGCGTGATCGACCGGGTCGTCGGGGTGACCGTCGTGGTCGTCCACGTCGTGACGTCGGAGCGCCGGTAGCGGATCCGGTAGCCGGTCAGCGCCGCACCGCCGTCGGACGCCGTGCCCCACGAGACCGTCAGGGACCGCGACCCGGGCTTCAGCGCGAGCGAGCTCGGCGCCGCGGGCACCGTCGCGGTCGTCGCCTCCCGCACCGCCGACCACGGACCCTGGCCCTCGGGGCTGAGGGCGCTGACCTGCGTCTGGTAGACCGTGCCCGCCCGCAGGCCCGTGAGCAGCCGGCTGGCCGCGGCGCCCGCGGTCGGCGGGGTGAGCACCCAGGGGTTCTCCGGGGTCGCCTTGACGCGGTATCGCACGACGTACGAGACCGGAGCGTCCGTGCCGGCCCCGGCGCCCGCGAGCGGCGTCCAGCCGACGGTGAGGTCGCGACCGCTCCGGACCGGGGTCGACGTCGTCGGCGCGACCGGCACGGTCCGGAAGGACACCGCCCGCGCGTCCGACGTGCCGAGGGTCGGGCGCGAGGTCGTCGCCGACCCGTACTTCTCCCCGACGGCCCGGACCCGCCAGTAGTAGGTCGTCCCGTATGCGACGGCCGCCGTCGGCGCGAACGCCGTGGCACGGGTCTCGACCGGCGCCGTGCTCTCCAGGGCGCCGGGGCTCGTGGCGACCTGGACGAGGTAGCGCGAGGCACCCGGGACGGGCGCCCAGTCGAGGACCCGGCCGGCCGTGGCCAGCACCGCCGCCTCGGAAGTACGCAGCTGCGGCGCTCGTCCCTCCACCGTGAAGGTGGCGTCGCCGCTCCACGCCGTCTGGTTCCCGTCCCGGTCGAGCGACCGGACGCGCCAGCCGTACGTGCCGGGCACCAGGTCGACGAGAGCCACGGCACTCTGCCGCAGGCCGGTCCGGGTGACGACGCTCGCCGGCGTCGCGGTGTTCCAGTACTGCACCTCGTACCGCGCAGCAGCGGCGGAGGTCGACCACGACAGGACGGCCGCGGCCGGCGCCACCTCGGCCGGCCTCGTCGTCGGCGGCGGGCCAGCCACGGTGAAGCTCTGCTGCGCGGACGACCGCCCGGCGCTGCCGTTGGCATCCAGCGGGGCGACGGCGAAACGGTACGTGCCCGCGGCGAGCGCGCGGCCCGACGTGGGGTGGGCGGCGACCGCGAAGGGGTACTCCACCTTCGTCGCACCCAGGAACTCCCCGCCGCTCGAGAAGAGCGTGAGCTGGTACCCGCGGCTGCCCCCGTCGAGCGGGGCGCTGGCCGCCTGGGGGCGCCAGCCGAGGAGAACCGTGCCGTCGGGACGCGTCGTGGATGCCGGGGTGTCCACGAAGTCGGCGGGCCGGCTCTGCTTCACCCACCACGGCTTCGTCGCGGAACCCTCGCGGATGTAGGTCGGAACGCTGCCCCAGCCCTGGAACGGCCGGACCTGCCAGTAGTAGGGCAGTCCGGTGACATTGTCCTCGAAGACGCCGTTGACCCGCAGTCGCGTCGACGGCGTCCGGAGGACCGCGACCTGGTTGGTCATCGACTCGTTGAGGGCGATGCGCACCTCGTAGCCGTCCGCGCCCTCCACCGGGTTCCACTGCATCAACGGTGCCGGCTGCCCCTCCAGGGCAGGCTCGCGCTGGGCTGCGAACGCGGTGGCGTCGGGCTCGGCGGTGGGCCCGACCTGCCCGACAGGGGCCACGACGTGCACGTACCGCGCCCGCCCGGGGAAGCCGGCGTCCTGGGGATCGGACCACTCGCTCACCAGCGTGCCGGTGGGGTGGTCGGAACCCTGCAGCTGTGTGGTCGCGCCGCCGCTGTAGTCGACGGCCCGGACACGCCAGCGGTAGGTCCGGCCGGGCTGGATCCGGTGCTTCTCGGTGCCGGTCCACAGGCAGGTACCAGCGCCCTTGAGCGCAGCCGGCGTCTGCTCGCCCGGCAGCGACGCGCCGATGATGGTCGCCGACGTCGAGGCGGTGCGGCACGAGAGGACGGGGTCACCGTTGACCGGCGTCACCTGCACCTCGTAGAGCGTGGCGCGGGGGACGGGGTCCCAGGACAGCAGGAACTGGTCCAGGGGGAGTGCCGTCGGGGCCTCGGCGTCCGCTGTGCCCTGGTGGGGGACGGGCGCGGTGATCTGGGCGCCCGGCGTCGTCATCGACGCTGTTTGCGCGCCCCAGACCTTCCGGAACTGCCGCACCTCGGACCGCGCACCGCGGTTCCCGGAGGCGTCGACCGCGGTGACCTGCCAGTAGTAGTTCTGGTCCAGGAGGGCGACCTGCGGCACGAACGCCGTCGCCGTGGTGGTGCCCGAGGCACCGGCGACCACGCCGGTCACCGAACCGCCCGAATCGAGGGAGACGCCGACGGTCACCTCGTAGGAGCTGGCACCGGCGACGGGGTGCCAGGTCAGGCGCACGTCCGAGACCGCCGGCGCGCCCAGCTGCCAGTGCGCGGGAGACTCCAGGACCGGTGCGGAGCGATCCGCCGGCCACACGACGGAGAACGAGCGGGCGTGCGACCAGTCGCCGGGCAGGGAGGTCGTCGTGCCGGTCCAGAAGTTCGCCCGCACCCGCCAGTGCCACTCGATGGTGCGGTCGCCCGACACGCGCGGCAGGGGGTCGACGGGGGCGTGCGCCGTCCCCGTCGTGGTGACCGTCGTCGTGGTCGCGTCGGCGGGGAACGCCGGGCTGCTGGAGTACTGCAGGGTGTAGCCCGTGGCACCCGGGACGCCGTCCCAGGTGAAGACGACCGGGTCCGGGTACAGCACGGTCCCGCCCCAGGCGGTGCCGGGGCCGACCAGGCTCGGGACGGCGGTGGGGGCGCTGTCGAACATCTCCGGCGTCGACCACGCACCCTGCGAGGCTGCCGTCGTGCCGGTGGTGTGCGCCGCGACGCGCCAGTAGAGCGTGCGCGTGTCCCCGGCGGTCAGCGTCGTCGGGGGGACCCAGGTCCGGTTGAAGGTCTGCGCCGTCGCGAGGACGGTTCCCGCCGCGAAGTCAGGCGTCGTCGCGACCTGGACCGTGTACCCGGAGGCGCCGGGCTCGTGCGCCCAGGACAGCCGGACGTCGCCGTCGGTGTCGACGGTGGCTGCTGCGAGCTCGGGCGGCGCGATCGTCGCGACTGCCGCAGGGGCGACCCCGACGAGCAGCGAGGTGAGCAGCGCGCCGGTGAGCGCAGCCGCTGTGGCACGTCGAGACATGAGGCCCCCTGGGCGCCGTCGTGAGAAGCGGTCAGCACCTTGTCGACGCTGCCGGGCCGAGTATTGAGCCTGGTCAGGCCGGGGGTGCGCTGTTCGGGTGAGCCACGGCGCGCATCTCACCCGAACGGCCGCCGCCCCGGCCGCACCCGGCGCGCGACTACGCTCGGCACGTGCCCGTCAACGATCATGTCGCGCCTCGGTGCGTCCTCCTGGGACCACCTGGCTCCGGCAAGAGCACCGTCGCCCGCCTCCTCGCCCACCGCCTCGGCCTCACCCCCCGGGACACCGACACCGACGTCGAGGCGACCGCCGGCAAGTCGATCTCGGACGTCTTCGTCGAGGACGGCGAGCCGCACTTCCGCGAGCTGGAGCGCGAGGCGGTCGCCCGCGCGCTCGTCGAGCACGACGGCGTCCTCGCGCTCGGCGGCGGGGCGGTCCTGGACGAGGGCACCCAGCGGCTCCTGGCGGACTACAGGGCCGACGGCGGCGCCGTCGTCTTCCTCGACGTCAGCCTCACCCACGCCGCGCCGCGCGTCGGGTTCAACACCTCCCGCCCGCTCCTGCTGGGCAACCCGCGCGCGCAGTGGCAGAACCTCATGAACGCCCGCCGACCCGTCTACAAGCGCCTCGCGACGCTGCACGTCTCGACCGACGGGCTGCGTCCCGCGCAGGTCGCGGACCGCATCGCCGAGGCGCTGGGCGCCCCCGTCCCGACCACGGAGGGTGACGCATGACCGCGGCCCCGATGCCGCCCACGACGATCACCGTCGCCGGTGAGCGTCCCTACGACGTCGTCGTCGGCCACCACCTGCTCGGCGAGCTGCCCCGCCTGCTCGGCAGGGGTGTGAAGCGCGTGCTCGTCATCCACCCCGGCGCACTGGCCGCGTCGGCCGAGGCGGTCCGCGAGGATCTCCTCACCCAGGGCTACGAGGCCTTCCTCGCCGAGGTGCCGGAGGCGGAGGAGGCCAAGACGGCACAGGTCGCCGCGTTCTGCTGGCAGGTGCTCGGCCAGGCGGAGTTCACCCGCTCCGACGCGATCGTCGGCCTCGGCGGGGGAGCGACCACCGACCTCGCCGGGTTCGTCGCCGCGACCTGGCTGCGCGGCATCAAGGTCGTCCACGTCCCCACCACGCTCCTGGCCATGGTCGACGCCGCCGTCGGCGGCAAGACCGGCATCAACACCGCCGAGGGCAAGAACCTCGTCGGCGCCTTCCACCCGCCGGCGGGGGTCCTGTGCGACCTGGCGTCGCTGGAGACGCTGCCGCGCCACGACCGGACCGCGGGGCTCGCGGAGGTCGTCAAGACCGGCTTCATCGCCGACCCCCGCATCCTCGAGCTCATCGAGGCGGACCCCTCCACGCTGACCGGCGAGCAGCTGGACGAGGCGGCCCAGGGCACGCTGCGCGAGCTCGTCGAGCGGTCCATCGCCGTCAAGGCGCGGGTCGTGGGGGAGGACCTCAAGGAATCCGGGCTGCGGGAGATCCTCAACTACGGGCACACCTTCGGCCACGCCATCGAGCTGACCGAGCGGTACCAGTGGCGCCATGGCGCGGCGGTGTCGGTCGGCATGGTGTTCGTGGCCGAGCTCGCGCGCCTCGCCGGCCGGCTCGACGACGACGTCGTCGACCGCCACCGCGCGATCCTCACCGCCCTCGGCCTGCCGGTGACGTACCGCGGGGACCGCTGGGAGCAGCTCCTGACGGCGATGCGGCGGGACAAGAAGAGCCGCGGGGACCTGCTGCGGTTCGTCATCCTCGAGGGCGTCGGTCGCCCCACCCGTCTCGAGGGTCCGGACCCGACGCTGCTCGCGGCGGCCTACGCCGAGGTCAGCCGCGACCTGCCGACCGGACGCGCCCCGGTCGCCCTCTGACCACCGCTCGGCGGCGCCTGCCGGGCCCAGCGCGCCGTGCCGGTCACGCGACGCACGGCGTCCGCGTCACGTCACCGTCCGGCGCGAGGAACCACCGGGGCGGTCGGCCCGGCAGCGCGGCTGCCAGGCAGTAGGTGTCCGGTGCGGTGGGCAGCACCTCCATCGAGACCGCCCTGGGCAGCTCCATGCCGGCGGCCTCCAGCTCGCCGGGGTCGCGGGCGTACCGGCCCAGCTCCACGCGGACGATCTCCTGCGCGCGGGCCGCCTCGACGAGCGCCGCGCGCGCCGCCGCCGCCCCCCGGAACGCGACGTAGGTCGGGACCGTGACGGCACCGAGCGCACCGACGGCGATCACCGCCGTCAGGACGACCCCGACGGCGGTCCGCCGCCGTCGGCCGACCAGCTCCTCCGGCTGGAGGCGCAGCCAGCGTGACCCGTCCCACCAGAACCTGCCGTCCCGGCTGAACGCCGGACGGGGCGGCACGGCGGGAACCACCGCCCCGGCACCGACGGCGTGGTCGGCCGACGGCTGGGACGGCACGAGAAGCCCGTCCGGGAGCTCCCGCGGCACCCACGACCGGCCGTGCGCCCGTGGGTCACCGATCTCGTCCTCCGTCGGGGGCGGTCCTGCGGGTCCGCCCGGGGGTGCCGCCCCGTCGCGTGCTGCTGCGTGCCTGCCCACCCTGCCTCCCTTGTCCGATAAGTCATCGGACGACTGATCCGGTTCCCTGATACGGCAAAGGGGTGAACAATCTTTCAGGTGTCCGTCGACCGCGGCCGCGCAGGGTCACCTCTACGCTGGCGCCATGACGCGCGTGCTCGTCCTCAACGGCCCCAACCTCGGACGCCTCGGCGTGCGTGAGCCGGAGGTCTACGGCGCCGCGACCCTCGCGGACCTCGCTGGCGCGGCCACGGGGTGGGGCTCGGACCTCGGGCTCGAGATCGAGGTCCGGCAGACCGACGACGAGGCGGAGATGATCGGCTGGGTCCACGAGGCCGTCGACACCGCCTCGCACGTGGTCCTCAACCCGGCCGCCTTCACGCACTACTCGTACGCGCTGCGGGATGCCGCGGCGCAGATCACGACCGCCGGTCTGCTGCTGGTCGAGGTGCACCTGTCCAACCCGGTGGCCCGCGAGGAGTTCCGGCACGTCAGCGTCGTCGGACCGGTTGCCACCGGGACCGTCGCCGGCTTCGGCTTCGACTCGTACCGCCTCGCGCTGGAGGCGATCGCCGCGCGTCTCGTCCGGTGAGGAACAAGCGTCGAGACTTGTTTCGATTGATATCAGGCCTTAACCTTGTCACATGCTCGTGATGACGGTCGACCAGCAGGGCAGCCGGCGCGTGGGGGACCGCGTCGACGACCTCCTGATGCGCCTCGACGGCTGGCAGGCTGACCACCCCGGCGTGGTGCGGCCCTTCGAGCGGACCGTCGGCGACGAGGTGCAGGGCGTCCTGGACGACCCGGCGACCGCCGTCGGGCTCGCCCTGACGCTGCTGCGCTGGGGCGGCTGGTCCGTCGGGATCGGGGCGGGCCCGGTCGACGAGCCGCTCCCGGAGACGGCGCGAGCGGGCTCCGGCCCCGCGTTCGTCCTCGCCCGTGCTGCGGTGGAACGGGCCAAGACCCGGAGCCGGCCCGTCCCGCTCGCCGTCGACGGCACCGACCCGGTGGCCGCCGCCGACGCCGAGGCCGTCCTGACCCTCCTCGGCGTCGTCACCGAGCGCCGCACCGACGGCGGCTGGGAGGTCGTGGACGCGCTGGCCGCCGGTGGCACGACCCAGGAGCGCGTGGCGGAGCAGCTCGGCATCACGCAGCAGGCCGTCAGTCAGCGCCTGAGGACCGCCCTGTGGGCGGAGGAGCTCGCCGCCCGGCCCACCGCGGCGCGGCTGCTGCAGCGCGCCGAGCATCGAGTGGAC
>JACIXM010000341.1 GCA_014360395.1 Actinotalea sp. | reverse complement strand
GTGGCCGGTCACAGCCGCCGTGCTGCGCTGGGCAGCCCGCTCGCCCGACGCCGGCACGGCGCCGTCCCCGTCGCGCCCGGAGGACCGGGCGGGCGAGCCGGGGGCCGACGACGCCGGCCCGACGACCGCCGACCCGGTCGCGACGGCGACGCAGACCGGCGCCGGGCCTGCCGCCCCGGAGCCCGCCGCCACCGGGCCCGCACCGGCTCCCCACGACGCGGACGGCGACGCCGAGCCCGACCGCGCCGTCCTGCGCGGGGGCACGTGGATCGGGATCCTGGAACGCCTCGCTGTCACCGGCACGCTCGCGCTCGGCTACCCGGAGGGCATCGCCTTCGTCATCGCGGTGAAGGGCCTGGGACGGTACCCCGAGCTGCGCGAGCACCCGGGCCTGTCGGAGCGGTTCGTCATCGGCACGCTCGCGTCCTTCGGCTGGGCCGCGGCGCTTGGGGCCGCAGCCCGCGCCTTCGTCGTCTGAGGGATCGCGCTCCGCCCGGTAGACTGACCGCCGCTCCACGCGCCCGGACCGTCACCACGGTCGGGTGGCCACCCGGTCCGGTGCCGCAGCGGCACGGCCGACCGGCCCCGCGTGGCTCCCCGGACGTCGACCCGATAGGACTGCTGTGGCCACGACCAACGACCTCAAGAACGGCACCGTGCTCAACCTGGACGGCCAGCTCTGGTCCGTCGTGGAGTTCCAGCACGTCAAGCCCGGCAAGGGCGGGGCGTTCGTCCGCACCAAGCTGAAGAACGTCCTGTCCGGCAAGGTCGTGGACAAGACGTTCAACGCCGGCACGAAGGTCGAGACCGCGAACGTCGACAAGCGCGACATGCAGTACCTGTACAAGGACGGGTCGGACTTCATCTTCATGGACTCCGCCACCTTCGACCAGATCCACGTGGGCGAGGCCGTCGTCGGCGACGCCGCCAGCTACATGCTGGAGAACCAGAACGCGATCGTCGCCACCCACGAGGGCACGCCGCTGTACGTCGAGCTCCCGGCGTCCGTGGTCCTGGAGATCACCTACACCGAGCCAGGCCTGCAGGGCGACCGCTCCACCGGTGGCACGAAGCCCGCGACGCTGGAGACCGGCGCCGAGATCCAGGTGCCGCTGTTCCTCGAGGCCGGCACGAAGGTCAAGGTGGACACCCGCGACGGGTCGTACCTCGGCCGCGTGAACTGACGCGTGGGCGCACGCACCAAGGCGCGCAAGCGCGCCGTCGACGTCCTCTTCGAGGCCGACCAGCGCGGCACCGCCCCGCTGGACGTGCTGCGGGACCGCATCGCGCAGCCCGGGACCGAGGCGGCCCTGCCGCAGTACTCGGTCGACCTCGTCGAGGGCGTGACGGGGCACGGCGAGCAGATCGACGAGATCCTCACCACCTACTCGCAGGGCTGGACCATCGCGCGGATGCCTGCGGTCGACCGGGCGATCCTGCGGATCGGCGTCTTCGAGATCCTCTGGAACGACGAGGTGCCCGACGCGGTGGCGGTGGACGAGGCGGTCGAGCTGGCCCGCTCGCTGTCGACGGACGACTCCCCGTCGTTCGTGAACGGCCTCCTGGGGCGGGTCGTCCAGCTCAAGCCGACGCTGCTGGACTGAGCGGCACGCCGGTCCGCCGCCGCGGCGGACCGGCGCCGACCGCCGGCGCCACGTGCGCGCGGCGGGGCAGCCGGGGGGAGGGGCGGCCCAGCAGGAACCCCTGCACGGTGGGCACGCCCATCGCCGAGAGGGCCGCGAGCTGCTCGGGCTCCTCGACGCCCTCCGCGACGACGTCGAGCCGGTGCGCCCGCGCCAGCGAGACGATCGCCTGGACCACGGCAGCGCCCTCGGTGGTGACGACGCGCTGCACGAACGCCCGGTCCACCTTCAGCACGTGCAGCGGCAGCGTGCCCAGCCGTGCGAGCGAGTTGAACCCGGTGCCGAAGTCGTCGATCGCGATGCGGACCCCGCGGGCCGCGAGCACGCTCAGGGCCCGCTCCGCCGCCGTCAGGTCCCCGAGCGCCTCGGACTCCGTGATCTCCAGCGTCAGACGGTCCCACAGCCCCTCGCCCCAGGCCTCCTCGACGGCGGCCACGAAACCCGGGTGCTCCACCTGCGACGGTGCGACGTTGACCGCCACGGGGAGCCCGGACCGCTCCGTGACGCCGCGCGCGGCCCGCAGCACCCCGAACCCGATGAGTGCGACGAGACCCTCCTCGTCCGCCACGTCCCACCACTCGGCCGGCTCGACGAGGCGCCCGGACCGGTGCCATCGCGCCAGGGCCTCCAGGCCGACCACGTCGAGCGTCGTCGTGTCGGTCACCGGCTGGAAGACCGCCACGATGTCGCCGTGCGCCACCGCGTCCACGAGGTCCCGGCGCAGCCGCTCCCGCCGGTCGACCCGGTCGCGCGTGGTCGCGTCGTAGAAGGTCGCCTGCGCCCGCTCACCCGGCCGGCGCGTGCGGCGCGCCTGGCCGAGCGCGAGCTCGGCGTCCGCGAGGAGCTGGGTCGCGTCCGTCGGCTGCCCGGGTGTCCACACCGCGGCCCCGACGCAGCACCGGACCCGCTCGCCGTGCGGGCCCACCGCCGCGGCGCCGAGCCGGCGGGTCAGCACGAGCAGGTCCGCGTCGGTGACGGGTTCCTCCAGGACGATCGTGAACTGGTCGCCGCCGGTGCGGGCCACGTACGCGTGCGGACCGGCGAGGGCGACGACGTGGTCGGCGACGAAGCGCAGGAGCCGGTCACCGCCGGCGCGACCGTGGCGCCGGTTGACCTCGTGCACCCGCTCCACGTCGCAGACGACGACGGCGAGCCGGCCCAGGGTCGTGCGCGCCCGGGCGTGCGCCTGCTCCAGACGGACCTCGAGCGGACCGCGGCGGGGCAGTCCGGTCAGGGCGTCCCACGTCGCCGCCGCTGGCGACGGGGACACGCCCACGCCCGCCGCGCGGCGATGGTGCTGCCGCTCCCGCAGCAGGGCGACCAGGGCCAGCCCCGGGACGAGCACCGCCAGCACGATCAGGGCGAGCGCCGCGACCATCACGTCCCCGGACAGCACGAGACCGTCCGGCAGCGGCGCGGGAACGGTCACACCAGGCAGTAAACGGGCAAACCGGTACACATGGGGGGACGCGGGCACCCCGACACGCCGGAACGCCGACCCGCCGGAGTCACACCGCCGTCGGCCGCCGCTCGGCCACGCCCTGGCTCACGTGCCCGAACCGGTGCATCGTGCGGCTGACGGCCTGCTCGCGCAGGACGGTCAGGAGCTCGCGCCGGCCGCTGAGCACGACCGGGGCGTCCAGCACGGTGACCTCGCCGACCCGCTCGGCCGCCGCCTCGCGCAGCCCGGGCGGGGTACCGACCACACGCACCCGGCCCGACACCTCGCCGGACCGCACGCGGGCGGCGAACGCGGCGTCCTCCTCCTCGGCCCGGGAGCTCACCGTCACCGGGACCCCTGCCCGCTCCGCGGCGGCCAGCACGCGCGTGACGTGGCGCCCCAGGGCGTCGGCGCCGACCCGGACCCACAGGTGCTCCACCGGTCGGTACCGGAAGACGTTGGCCTCGGCGCGCAGGCCGCTCGGGTCGTGCTCGACGCCGAGCTCGCTCGACCAGACCCGCTCGTCGTCGGCGCGCGCCGCGGCGAGCCAGGCGTCGTCGTCGGCCGGGACGTCCGGGGCGTCGCTCCACCGGCCGAGCTGGGCGACGTAGTTCGGACCGCCGGCCTTGGCGCCCGGTCCGATCGAGGAGGCCTTCCAGCCGCCGAACGGCTGGCGCTGGACGATCGCACCGGTGATGTGGCGGTTGACGTAGGCGTTGCCGACCTCGACCCGCTCGAGCCAGTACGCGATCTCGCGCTCGTCGAGGGAGTGGATGCCCCCGGTCAGCCCGAACGGCACCGCGTTCTGCAGGTCGATCGCCTCGTCGAGGGTGTCGACCCGCATCACCCCGAGCACGGGGCCGAAGTACTCGATCATGTGGAACGGGGAGCCCGGGCGCACGCCGTGCTTGACCCCCGGCCGCCACAGCCGGCCCTCCTCGTCGAGGCGCTCCGGCGCCACGAGCCACCGCTCACCCTCGTCCAGCGAGGTCAGCGCGTCCAAGAGCTTGCCGGACGCGGGCTCCGTCAGCGGCCCGACGGTGGTCGACAGGTCGGTCGGCCGGCCGACGCGCAGCGACCGGACGGCGTCGGCGAGCTGGCGGTGCAGGCGGCGCGAGTGCCCCGCACCGCCCACGAGGACCAGCAGGGAGGCGGCGGAGCACTTCTGCCCGGCGTGGCCGAAGGCCGACCGCACGACGTCCGCGACGGCGAGGTCGACGTCCGCGGACGGCGTCACGACGAGCGTGTTCTTCCCGGAGGTCTCGGCGATGACGTCCAGGTCCGGCCGCCACCGGCCGAAGAGCCGCGCGGTCTCGATCGAGCCGGTGAGCAGGACCCGGGCGACGTCGGGGTGGGTGACGAGGTGCCGGCCGATGTCGCCCTCGGGGGAGTCGACGATCTGCAGGACGTCGCGGGGGACGCCGAGCTCGTCCATCGCCCGGTGCACGGCCGCGACCGCGACGCCGGCGCACCGGGGGGTCGGGGGAGCGGGCTTGATCACCACGGGGGAACCGGCCGCGAGGGCGGCGAGCACCGAGCCGATGGGGATGGCCACGGGGAAGTTCCACGGCGGCGTCACGACCGTCACGCCGTCGGGCCGGAAGACGGCGTGCGGCACGGACCCGTCGGCGAGCTCGGCGGCGCGCTCGGCGTAGTAGCGGGCGAAGTCGACCGCCTCGCTGACCTCGGGGTCGACCTCGGGCACCGTCTTGCCCGCCTCCTGCACGGCGGTGGCGACGAGGTCACCGCGGGCGGCCTCGAGGTGCACGGCGGCCCGGTGCAGCAGGGCAGCCCGCTCGGCCGGGGCCACGCCCGCCCAGTGCTCGGCGACGGCGACCGCCCGGGCGACCACGGTGTCGACGTCGGCGGTCGAGCGGATCCGGACCGGCTCCGGGACGTCCACCTGGCGCCCGACGACCTCCTGGGCCCAGGCGCGGGACTCCAGGACGGCCGGGTCGGTGTCGGCGGCGTTCTCGAAGCCCGACAGCGGCGGCGCGGCGAGGTCCACGGGTGGGCGCGGGGTCCGGCGGCGGTCCGTGCTCACCGTGGCCGCCTCGCGTACCGAGGCCAGGAACGCCTGCTCCTGCGACCCCATCCCGTGCGGGGAGCCCGGTCCGGCCGCGAACATGGCGTGCAGGAAGTTCTGCTCGGCGGCGTTCTCCTCCAGGCGCCGGACGAGGTAGGAGATGGCGACGTCGAAGTCCTCCCGCGCCACCACCGGGGTGTAGAGCAGCACCTGCCCGCCGCCCGTGGCGACCGTGTCCCGCACCGCCCGCGCCTGGGCGGGGGCCATGCCCTGGAGCATCTCGACGTCGACGGCCTCGGTCACGCCGCGCTCCTGCGCGAGCAGGTGGGCGAGGGCGAGGTGGAAGACGTTGTGGCTCGCCACGCCGACGCGGACGGCCGACGTGCGCTCGGGGTCCAGCGCCCGGTCCAGGAGGCGCACGTAGGAGGCGTCCACGTCCGGCTTGGTCGGGTAGGGCGCCTGCGGCCAGCCGTGCAGCTCGGCCTCGACCTGCTCCATCGCCAGGTTCGCGCCCTTGACGAGCCGCACCTTGATCCGCGCCCCGCCCGCCGCCACACGGCGCCGCGCGAGCTCGGTGAGCTCCTCGAACGCGGCGTGCGCGTCCGGGAGGTAGGCCTGCAGCACGATGCCCAGCTCGGTGTCCGCGAGCTCCGGGTCCGCCAGCAGGCGCTCGAACACGGCCACGGTGAGCTGGAGGTCCCGGTACTCCTCCATGTCGAGGTTGAGGAAGGTGCCGTGCCGGCGGGCGGTGAGGTACAGGGGCCGCAGCCGCTGGACGACCCGGTCCCGCGAGCCCTCGGTGTCCCAGGTGGACAGCTGGCTCGCGACGGAGGAGACCTTGACCGAGACGTAGTCGACGTCGGGGCGCTCGACGAGCGCGGTGACCCGCTCCAGGCGGCCCGTGGCCTCCTGCTCGCCCAGGACGGCCTCGCCGAGCAGGTTGAGGTTGAGGCGGAAGCCCTCGCCCGTGACCCGGGCGATGTGGGCGCCCAGCCCCGGCCCGGCGTCGGCCACGAGGTGACCGACCAGCTGCCGCAGCCGCAGCCGCGCCGCGGGGACGACCACCCGTGGCAGCAGCGGTGCGACGAGGGT
>JACIXM010000340.1 GCA_014360395.1 Actinotalea sp. | reverse complement strand
GCCAGCGCGGCGAGCTCGGCGGCCGCCGTGCGGTCGTCCTCGGGCCGGGCGACCCGGTCGACGAACCGCAGCGCGAGCTCCAGGCCCGCGGGGTCGCCGACGAGCGAGGCCAGTCGGCCGGTGGTGCGGCGCTCCGCCGGGGTCTCCCCGGCGGCGGTCGCGTCCAGCCACGCGTGCGCGAGGCGGACGGCGGCGTCGGTGAGGTCGGTCACAGTGGCGGTCATCCGTGCATCCTCGCCCGGTCGCGCCGCGGCGTCTTGTACGGAGTCGACCTCGCACGCGGTGCGCCGGGTCAAATCGGCGCCGGAGCGCCGGGCCCGCGCCGGTAGGCTCGCCGCGCGATGAGGCCACCCCACGACGACGACCCGGCCCCCGGCGCCGACCACGCCGCCGCGCCGACGGGCGAGCGCGAGCCCCGCCAGGGCGCGGTCACGTGGACCGAGGGGCAGCGGCTCCTCGCGGCGCTGACCCCCGAGCTCGTCCGGCTCATGGAGGGCCTGACCGGCACCATGTTCTGCGCCAAGGACACGACCGGCCGCTACGTCGCGGTGAACCAGGCCTTCGTGGACCGCACCAACGAGGCGTCGCGCCGCGCCGTCGTCGGCCGGCGCGCGGAGGACCTCTTCGTCGGGCACCTCGCCGCGCACTACGCCGCGCAGGACGAGCGGGTCATCGCCGGTGGGCAGGCGCTGCGCGACGAGCTGGAGCTCATCCTGCGGCCGGGCGGCTCGCCGGGTTGGTACCTCACCTCCAAGGAGCCGGTGCGCGCGGGCGACGTCGTCGTCGGCCTCGTGAGCGTGTCCGAGGACCTGCGCACGTCCGATCCGGCGGACGTCGCGCTCAGCTCGCTGTCCCGGGTCGTCGCACTCGTGCACGAGCGCCTCGGGGAGCCGGTGACCGTCGCCGAGATGGCCGCGGCGGCGGGGTGCTCGGCGGCGGCGCTGGACCGGCGGATGCGCAAGGTCTTCTCCCTCTCGCCGCGGCGGTACCTGCTGCGCGCCCGGATCGACCGGGCTGCGACCCTGCTGACGACGACGGACGAGCCCATCGCCGCCGTCGCCACCGCCACCGGCTTCTACGACCAGGCGGTCCTGACCCGCACGTTCGGGCGGCTGACCGGCCAGACACCGGCGCAGTACCGGCGCGCCTCCCGGGAGGCGGGCGGGCGTCCACCGGCCGGCCCGGCCCGTCCGGCGGCACCGCCGGTGCAGTAGTGTCGGCGGCGTCCGACATCCTTTAAGGCCCGTCCGGTGAGGCGGGGAAGGAGGTCGCCAGATGTCCTCTGGCCCTGCCGTGCCCGGGGCTCCCGCCGAGGAGCCCACCCCCGTGCCCGTGGCCCCGCCACCGGCTGCCGAGACACCCGCCGACGACGACGCCGGCACCGAGGTGCTCGGACCGGCCGAGGTCCAGCGGTCCCTCACCCGGATCGCGCACGAGATCCTCGAGCGCACCAAGGGCGCCGAGAACCTCCTGCTGCTGGGCATCCCGACGCGTGGCCTGCCGCTGGCCCGGCGTCTGGCCCAGCGCATCGCGGACGTCGAGCCGGGCGTCGACCCGGAGCAGCTCGCCGGGTCGCTCGACGTGACCATGTACCGCGACGACCTGCACCGGCACCCCACGCGGACCATCGGGCGCACGGAGCTGCCGGCCGGCCGCTCGGTGGACGGGCAGGTCGTCGTCCTCGTCGACGACGTGCTGTTCTCCGGCCGGACGATCCGCGCCGCTCTCGACGCGCTGAACGACCTCGGCCGGCCGCGCGCCGTCCAGCTGGCCGTGCTCGTCGACCGAGGCCATCGCGAGCTGCCCATCCGCGCGGACTACGTGGGCAAGAACCTGCCGACCTCGCTCGTGGAGACCGTCCGGGTCCGCCTGGCGGAGACCGACGGCGTCGACTCCGTCGTCATCGCGGGAGGCACCCGATGACCGGCCTGCGCCACCTCCTGTCCGCCGCGGACCTGGACCGCCCCACCGCGGTGACGGTCCTGGACACGGCTGCCCAGATGGCCGCCACGCAGTCCCGGGAGATCAAGAAGCTCCCCACCCTGCGCGGGCGGACGGTCGTCAACCTCTTCTTCGAGGACTCCACGCGGACACGGATCTCCTTCGAGGCCGCGGCCAAGCGCCTGTCCGCCGACGTCATCAACTTCTCGGCCAAGGGGTCGAGCGTGTCCAAGGGCGAGTCCCTCAAGGACACGGCGCTGACGCTGCAGGCGATGGGCGCGGACGCGGTCGTCATCCGCCACCACGCCTCGGGCGCGCCGCACCGGCTGGCCCACGCCGGTTGGGTGGACGCCGCCGTCGTCAACGCCGGCGACGGGACCCACCAGCACCCCACGCAGGCACTGCTGGACGCGTTCACGCTGCGCCGCCACCTGGCCGGGGACGCCGACAACGCCGACGGCGTCGGTCGGGACCTGACCGGGCGACACGTCGCGATCGTCGGTGACGTGCTGCACTCGCGCGTCGCGCGCTCCAACGTGCAGCTGCTCACCACGCTCGGCGCGCGGGTGACGCTCGTCGCGCCACCGACGCTCGTGCCCGTGGGCGTCGAGGCCTGGCCGTGCGCCGTGTCCTACGACCTCGACGGCGTCATCGCCGACCAGCAGCCGGACGCGGTCATGATGCTGCGCGTGCAGCGGGAGAGGATGGGCGGCGCCGACGGCGGCGGCTCCCGCACGACGAGCTTCTTCCCGAGCCCGCTGGAGTACACGCGGACGTTCGGGCTCGACGCCCGCCGGCTGCGGATGCTGCCCGACCACGCGATCGTCATGCACCCCGGACCGATGAACCGCGGGCTGGAGATCTCCGCGGACGCGGCCGACTCGGAGCGGGCGGTCATCGTGGAGCAGGTGGCGAACGGCGTGGCGGTCCGGATGGCGGTGCTGTACCTGCTGCTGGCGGGGGAGAGGGAGGCCTGGTCATGACGACGTACCTGCTGCGGGGGGCGGCCCCGCTCGGCGGCGACGCCACGGACGTCCTGCTCGCCGACGGCCACGTGGCCGCGATGGGCGCGGACGCCCGCGCGGAGGGCGACACCGTCGAGGTCGACGCCGCCGGGCTCGTGCTCCTGCCCGGCCTCGTGGACCTGCACACACACCTGCGCGAGCCCGGCCGCGAGGACGCCGAGACGGTCGCCTCCGGCACCCGGGCGGCGGCCGCCGGCGGCTTCACGGCCGTCCACGCGATGGCGAACACGTCCCCGGTCGCGGACACCGCGGGCGTCGTCGAGCAGGTGTGGCGCCTCGGCCGCGACGCCGGGTGGGTCGACGTCTTCCCGGTCGGCGCGGTGAGCGTGGGCCTCGCGGGCTCCCAGCTCGCCGAGCTCGGCGCCATGGCGCACTCGGCCGCCCGCGTGCGCGTGTTCTCCGACGACGGCCACTGCGTGCACGACCCGGTCCTCATGCGCCGGGCGCTGGAGTACGTCAAGGCGTTCGACGGCGTCATCGCCCAGCACGCGCAGGAGCCGCGCCTGACGGTCGGCGCCCAGATGCACGAGGGCGTCGTCTCCGCCGAGGTCGGCCTGGCCGGCTGGCCCGCGGTCGCGGAGGAGGCGATCATCGCCCGCGACGTGCTGCTCGCCGAGCACGTCGGGTCCCGGCTGCACATCTGCCACCTGTCGACCGCCGGGTCGGTCGAGATCGTCCGCTGGGCCAAGGCCCGCGGGATCGCGGTGACCGCGGAGGTGACGCCGCACCACCTGCTGCTCACCGACGAGCTGGCGCGGACCTACGACCCGCTGTACAAGGTCAACCCCCCGCTGCGCACGGCCGAGGACGTCGAGGCGCTGCGCGGCGCGCTGGAGGACGGGACGATCGACGTCGTCGCGACCGACCACGCGCCGCACACCCGCGAGGACAAGGACTGCGAGTGGGCGGCCGCGGCGTTCGGCATGACCGGCCTGGAGACGGCGCTGCCGATCGTCATCAGCACGATGGTCCAGACCGGCCGGATGACGTGGGCCGACGTCGCCCGCGTCCTGTCCACCGCGCCCGCCCGGATCGGCCGGGTCGACAGCGGACCGGCGGCGCAGGGCCGGCCGATCGCCGTCGGCGAGCCGGCCAACCTCACGCTCGTAGACCCGGCGGCGCGCTGGAGCGTCGAGCCGCGGGAGCTCCTCAGCGCGAGCACGAACACCCCGTACGGCGGCCGAGAGCTCAGCGGGCGCGTCGTCGCGACGTTCCTGCGCGGCCGGGCCACCGTCCTGGACGGCGCCCCCGTGGAGCACGCGGAGGTGGCGCGGTGACCGACCGGACCTGGATCGCCGTCGCGATCCTCGCACTGCTGTTCGCCCTCGTGGTCGTCGCGATGCTGCGCTCGATGCGCTCCAAGGAGCGGGCGTCCAGCGCGTCCGTCCCGCCGCCCCCGCAGGTGCCCGAGACGGCCCTGCTGGGCCCCGCGCGCACGGACGAGCTCGAGGGCACGTACGTCTCGACGACGACGGCGCAGGACTGGCTCGACCGCGTGCCGGGCCACACGCTCGGCCGCCGGTCGCCCGCTCAGGTGCAGGTGTTCGACGCCGGCGTGACCGTGCTGCGCACCGGCGAGCGCGACCTCTTCCTGCCCGTCGCCGACCTCGTCGACGTGCACCGCTCCAGCGGGCAGGTCGGCAAGTACCCGGGCCGCGAGGGCCTGGTCGTGCTGCGCTGGACGTTGCGCGACGACGACGGTGACCTCGTCCTGGACACCGGTCTGCGGCTGCGGCACCGAGCCGAGCAGCAGCTGCTCGTCGAGACCGTCGAGCGCCTCCTCGCCGAGCGCGACGCCCCCGCCCCGGAGGCGGACGCCGCGGACCCGGCCGCCACGGCAGCACCGTCCACCACGCCCGGGGACGACGACGCGCCCACGCCCACCCCGTCGAAGGAGGAGCCCCGATGAGCGAGCAGACCGCGGTGCTGGTGCTGGAGGACGGCCGCACCTTCACCGGGCGCGCCTTCGGTGCCCGCGGCGCGACGGTCGGGGAGATCGTCTTCAACACCGGGATGACCGGGTACCAGGAGACCCTGACGGACCCCTCGTACCACCGCCAGATCGTCGTCATGACGGCGCCGCACATCGGCAACACGGGCGTGAACGAGGAGGACCCGGAGTCGACGCGGATCTGGGTCGCGGGCTTCGTGGTCCGCGACCCGGCGATCCGACCGTCGAACTGGCGCTCCACCCGGACCCTGGACGACGCGCTGGCGGAGGAGGGTGTCGTCGGGATCAGCGACCTCGACACCCGGGCCCTGACGCGCCACCTGCGCGAGCGCGGCGTCATGCGCGCCGGGATCTTCTCCGGAGACGCGCTCGTCGACGCCGCCGGGCGGCGCAAGGTCGAGCAGGACCTCCTGGACGAGGTGACGGCCGCGCCGCTCATGGCCGGCTCCGACCTGGCCCGCGAGGTCACGGTCGCCGAGCCGTACACGGTCGAGCCGAAGCGCGGACCGGGCAGCGGCACCGACGTCGTCGCGACCGTGGTCGCGATCGACCTCGGCATCAAGTCGATGACGCCGCAGCGGCTCGCCGAGCGCGGCGTCCGCACCCACGTCCTGCCGGCCACGGCGACGACGCAGGACGTGCTGGCCCTGCGGCCGGACGGGGTCTTCTTCTCCAACGGCCCGGGCGACCCGGCCGCCGCGGTGCACGAGGTCGGGCTGCTGCGCGACGTGCTGGACCGCCGGATCCCCTTCTTCGGGATCTGCTACGGCAACCAGCTGCTGGGCCGCGCGCTGGGGTACGGCACGTACAAGCTCCAGTACGGCCACCGCGGCGTGAACCAGCCGGTCCTGGACCGGCGCACCGGCAAGGTGGAGATCACCGCGCACAACCACGGCTTCGCGGTCGACGCCCCGACGCAGGGGGAGTCCACCGCCCCGCACGACGGCGGTCGGTACGGCCGCGTCGTCGTCTCCCACGTCGCCCTCAACGACCAGGTGGTCGAAGGGCTGGAGTGCCTGGACCTCCCCGCGTTCTCGGTGCAGTACCACCCCGAGGCAGCGGCAGGCCCGCACGACGCCGACTACCTGTTCGACCGCTTCATCGACCTCATGACCACCGGGTCCGTGCCCGAGCGCGCCACCGGGGACGCCCCGGCCGCGCCGGCCGCCGACGCCACGAAGGAGACCAGCACCGATGCCCCGTCGCACTGACATCTCCAGCGTCCTGGTCGTCGGCTCGGGGCCCATCGTCATCGGGCAGGCCGCCGAGTTCGACTACTCCGGCACCCAGGCGTGCCGCGTCCTGCGCGACGAGGGACTGCGCGTCATCCTCGTCAACTCGAACCCGGCGACGATCATGACGGACCCGGAGTTCGCCGACGCGACCTACGTCGAGCCGATCACCCCGGAGGTCGTCGAGGCGATCATCGCCAAGGAGCGGCCGGACGCGATCCTGCCGACCCTGGGCGGGCAGACCGCCCTGAACACCGCGATCGCCCTCGACGAGTCCGGCGTCCTGGCCCGGTACGGCGTCGAGATGATCGGCGTCAACACCGCCTCCATCCACCTGGCCGAGGACCGCCAGGCGTTCAAGGACGTCGTGGAGCGCGCAGGCGCCGAGAGCGCCCGCAGCGTCATCGCCCACACGATGGACGAGGTCCTCGCGGCCGCCGCGGACCTGGGCTACCCCCTCGTCGTCCGGCCCTCGTTCACCATGGGCGGCCTGGGCTCCGGCATCGCCTACGACGAGGCAGAGCTGCGCCGCATCGCCGGGGCCGGCCTGCACTACTCGCCCACCACCGAGGTGCTCCTGGAGGAGTCGATCCTCGGCTGGAAGGAGTACGAGCTCGAGCTCATGCGCGACAACGCGGACAACGTCGTCGTCGTCTGCTCGATCGAGAACGTCGACGCGGTCGGCGTGCACACCGGCGACTCGATCACCGTCGCGCCGGCGCTCACGCTGACGGACCGGGAGTACCAGCGGCTGCGGGACATCGGCATCGCGGTCATCCGCGAGGTCGGCGTCGACACCGGCGGCTGCAACATCCAGTTCGCGGTGCACCCGGAGACCGGGCGCGTCGTCGTCATCGAGATGAACCCCCGCGTCTCGCGCTCCTCGGCGCTGGCGTCCAAGGCGACGGGCTTCCCCATCGCGAAGATCGCCGCGCGGCTCGCCGTCGGCTACACCCTCGACGAGATCCCCAACGACATCACCGGGTCCACGCCGGCGTCCTTCGAGCCGTCACTGGACTACGTCGTGGTCAAGGTGCCGCGGTTCGCGTTCGAGAAGTTCCCCTCCGCGGACCCGCTGCTGACGACGACCATGAAGTCCGTCGGCGAGGCCATGGCGATGGGCCGCAACTTCGCCGAGGCGCTGGGCAAGGCCATGCGCTCGATCGACAAGGCCGGCTCGACGTTCCACTGGGACGGCCCCGTGCCGACCGGCGAGCAGCTCGACGGCCTGATGGCGTCGATCCGCATCCCCACCGAGGGCCGGCTCATCGAGGTGCAGCAGGCGCTGCGCTCGGTCGGCGCCGAGGGCGGCACCACGGTGGAGGAGGTCTACGCCGCCACCGGCATCGACCCGTGGTTCCTGGACCAGGTCGTCCTGGTCAACACCATCGCCGACGAGGTCGCCCGCGCCGGCGAGCTCGCCCCGGAGCTGCTGCGCCGGGCCAAGCGGCACGGCCTGTCCGACCGCCAGATCGGCAGCCTGCGAGGCATCGCCGAGAGCACCGTGCGCGAGGTCCGCCAGTCCCTCGGCGTCCGCCCCGTCTACAAGACGGTGGACACGTGCGCCGCCGAGTTCGCCGCTCAGACGCCGTACCACTACTCCTCCTACGACGAGGAGACCGAGGTCGAGCCGCGCACCCGCGAGGCCGTCATCATCCTCGGCTCCGGGCCCAACCGGATCGGCCAGGGCATCGAGTTCGACTACTCGTGCGTGCACGCGGCGCTCGCGCTGCGGGACGAGTACGAGACGATCATGGTCAACTGCAACCCGGAGACCGTCTCGACGGACTACGACACCTCCGACCGGCTCTACTTCGAGCCGCTGACCATCGAGGACGTCCTCGAGGTCTACCAGGCCGAGCTCGCCGTCGGGCCGGTCAAGGGGATCATCGTCCAGCTCGGCGGGCAGACCCCGCTGGCCCTGGCCGAGCGGCTCGAGGCCGCGGGCCTGCCCATCCTCGGCACGCCGCCGGCCGCGATCGACGCGGCGGAGGACCGCGGCGTCTTCGGCCGGGTCCTCACCGACGCCGGACTGCCGGCCCCCGCGTTCGGCACCGCGCGGTCGCTCGCCGAGGCGACGGAGGTCGCCCGGGGGATCGGCTACCCGGTGCTCGTGCGTCCGTCCTACGTCCTCGGCGGCCGCGGCATGGAGATCGTCTACTCCGACGCCCAGCTCGCCGGCTACGTCGAGCGCGCGCTCGGCGCGGCAGTGGCCACCGACGGCGGCACGGGGGAGATCCCGCCGCTGCTCATCGACCGCTTCCTCGACGACGCGATCGAGCTCGACGTCGACGCCCTGTACGACGGCAACCAGCTGTACCTCGGGGGCGTCATGGAGCACATCGAGGAGGCGGGGATCCACTCCGGGGACTCCGCGTGCGTGCTGCCGCCGGTGACCGTCTCCGAGGCCGAGCTCGAGCGGATCCGGCAGTCCACCCGGGCGATCGCCGAGGGCGTGGGGGTGCGGGGCCTGCTCAACGTGCAGTTCGCCCTCGTCTCGGACGTGCTCTACGTCCTGGAGGCCAACCCACGGGCGAGCCGGACCGTGCCGTTCGTCTCCAAGGCCACGGGCGTGCCGCTCGCCAAGGCCGCGGCGCTGGTCATGGTGGGACACTCGATCGCCGACCTGCGTGCCACGGGCGTCCTGCCGGCCGAGGGCGACGGGAGCCACCTCGGCCTCGACGCGCCCATCGCGGTCAAGGAGGCGGTCCTGCCGTTCCGCCGGTTCCGCACCGCGTCGGGGTCCATGGTCGACACCGTCCTCGGGCCGGAGATGCGCTCGACCGGTGAGGTCATGGGCTTCGACGTCGACTTCCCGCGCGCCTTCGCCAAGTCGCAGGCCGCGGCGTTCGGCGGCCTGCCGACCAGCGGCACGGTCTTCATCTCCGTCGCGGACCGCGACAAGCGGTCGATCACCTTCCCGGTCAAGCGCCTGGCCGAGCTGGGCTTCGAGATCCTCGCCACCGAGGGCACCGCCGCGGTGCTGCGCCGCAACGGCATCCCGTCCCGGCCCGTCCGCAAGCAGTCCGCCGGCCGCGGCCCGGACGGCGAGCCGACGATCGTCGACCTCATCGTGGCCGGTGAGGTGGACATGGTCGTCAACACGCCGTCGGGGCAGGGCGCGCGGGCGGACGGCTACGAGATCCGGACCGCGGCGGTCTCCGCCGACAAGCCGATCGTCACGACCGTCCAGCAGCTCGGCGCGGCGGTCCAGGGCATCGAGTCCCTGCTCGCCGGCCCGTTCTCGGTGCGGAGCCTGCAGGACCACGCCCTGGAGCTGCGCGACGCGACGAGGCGCGCCCGGTGACCCTGTCGTCCGCGGGGGCCGGGGGTCCCGCCGACGACGGCGCCCCCGTGCCGTTCGGTACCCGGCTCGCCGCCGCCATGGACCGCCACGGCCCGCTGTGCGTCGGCATCGACCCGCACCCGGGGCTGCTCGAGCGGTGGGACCTGCCCGACGACGTCGCGGGGCTGCGCCGGTTCGCGCTCACGGTCGTCGAGGCGCTCGCCGGGTCCGTCGCCGCGCTCAAGCCGCAGTCGGCGTTCTTCGAGCGCCACGGGTCCGCCGGTGTGGCGGTGCTGGAGGAGGTCGTGGCGGCGGTCCGGGGCTCCGGCACGCAGCTGGTGGTCGACGCCAAGCGCGGGGACATCGGGTCGACGATGGACGGCTACGCGGACGCGTACCTGCGTCCGGGCGCCCCCCTGGCCGGAGACGCCCTGACGGTCAGCCCCTACCTGGGCTTCGGCTCGCTGGGTCCGGCCGTCGACGCCTCCCGCGACGGCGGGAGGGGGGTGTTCGTCCTCGCCCTGACCTCCAACCCCGAGGGTGCGAGCGTGCAGCACGCCCGGCTCGTCGGCGCCGACGGTGCCCCCGGGCCGTCCGTCGCGGGCATCGTCGCGGCCGAGGCGGCCCGGGTCAACGCCGCGGAGATCGCCCGCACCGGCGCGCCGCTGGGTCCGGTCGGGCTCGTCGTCGGCGCCACCATCGGCGGCGCCGCCCGGATGCTCGGCGTCGACCTCACCGCCGTCGGCGGGCCGCTGCTCGCGCCGGGCGTCGGCGCGCAGGGCGCCGGGCCCGCGGAGCTCGCCGACGTCTTCGGGGACGCGCGGCGCGCGGTGCTCGCGTCGGTCTCGCGCGGGGTCCTCGGGGCGGGGCCGGACCCGCAGGGCCTCCTGGCGGCGGCCCGGCGGACGGCCGAGGAGGTCGGTGCGGCGCTCCGTTGAGGGGCCGGGGCCGGTCCCGGACCCCCGACGGCGCGCTGACCTGCGCAAGCCATCACGATCTCGTCGTCGTCCCGCGTTGCCCTGGGTGCCCCCTGCTCGCTACGTTCGATCCGTCCGCCCCTGTCCCTCCCGCGAAGAAGGTGACCCCGCGTGGCCCTACCCCCTCTCACCCCCGAGCAGCGTGCCGCGGCCCTCGAGAAGGCCGCCGCAGCGCGCCAGGCACGAGCCGAGGTCAAGAACCGGCTGAAGTACTCCCAGGGCTCCCTGGCCGAGGTCATCGAGCAGGGCCGCACCGACGACGTGATCGGCAAGCTCAAGGTCTCCGCGCTGCTGGAGTCGCTCCCGGGTGTCGGCAAGATCAAGGCCCGCGCGATCATGGCCGAGATCGGCATCTCCGAGACCCGCCGCCTGCGAGGTCTGGGCCCGCACCAGGCGCAGGCCCTCATCGAGCGCTTCGGCTGAGGTGCGGTCCGACGACACGACGCGTGACGCCGGCGGTCCGGGGCAGGGGCCGGGACCGGGACCGGACCTGCGCCTGACCGTGCTGGCGGGGCCCACGGCGGTGGGCAAGGGGACCGTCTCCGCGGACGTCCGGGCGCGCTACCCGCAGATCTGGCTCTCGGTCTCGGCGACGACCCGTCGACCTCGGCCGGGGGAGATCGACGGGGTCCACTACCACTTCGTCGACGACGCGACCTTCGACCGCATGGTCGAGCAGGGCGAGTTCCTGGAGTGGGCGGTGGTCCACGGCCGCAACCGGTACGGCACGCCGCGTGCGGCCGTGCTGGAGCGCCTGGCCGCGGGGACCCCCGCCCTCCTGGAGATCGACCTCGCCGGGGCTCGTCAGGTCCGGGCGGCGATGCCGGAGGCGCGGTTCGTCTTCCTCGCCCCGCCCAGCTGGGACGAGCTCGTCCGGCGGCTGGTCGGCCGGGGGACCGAGGACGAGGAGGAGCGTGAGCGCCGGCTCACCACCGCGCGCGTCGAGCTCGCGGCCGAGGCGGAGTTCGACCACGTGATCGTCAACGACGAGGTGCACCGCGCCACCGACGAGCTCGTCTCGATCATGGGCGTGCGCACCAGGGAGGGCTCCGGCGTCGGTCGCTGAGCCGACGCGAGGGGCAGGGCCGGCCACGCCCGGTCCGGCGCCGGAGCGGCCGCGTGCCGGGACGAGCCGGACGGACGTTAGGATGGTCAGTCGACCACTGGATCCTCGACGACCACCCACCACCTCTTCCCCGTGGAGCCGCGCCTCATGTCCGGAACCGTCGCCAAGCCCGAGGGCATCACCGACCCGCCGATCGACGACCTCCTCTCGGCCGCCGACTCCAAGTACGCGCTCGTCATCTACTCGGCCAAGCGCGCCCGGCAGATCAACGCCTACTACTCCCAGCTCAACGAGGGCCTGCTGGAGTACGTGGGCCCGCTCGTCGAGGCCCGTCACCAGGAGAAGGCGCTGTCGATCGCGATGCGCGAGATCAACGCGGGACTGCTGACCTTCACCAGCAACGACGAGTCCTGACGCCCCTGCCGTGCGCATCCTCCTCGGTGTCGGGGCGGGCATCGCCGCCTACAAGTCGGCCCTGCTCCTCCGGCTCCTGACGGAGTCCGGTCACGAGGTCCGTGTCGTCCCGACACGGGCCTCGTTGGCGTTCGTCGGCACCGCGACGTGGGAGGCCCTGTCCGGTCGTCCCGTCACGACCGAGGTGTTCGAGAACGTGCCCGAGGTGGAGCACGTGCGCCTGGGCAAGGAGGCGGACCTCGTCGTCGTCGCGCCCGCCACGGCGGACCTGCTGGCCCGCGCCGCCACCGGCCGCGCCGACGACCTGCTCACGGCGGCGCTGCTGACGGCCCGCTGCCCGGTGCTGCTCGCCCCGGCGATGCACACCGAGATGTGGGAGCACCCCGCCACGCAGGCCAACGTCGCGACGCTGCGCTCCCGCGGCGTGCACGTCCTGGAGCCCGCGGTCGGCCGGCTCACCGGCGCCGACTCGGGCGCGGGCCGCCTGCCGGAGCCCGAGGAGATCGCCGCGGCCGCGCTGGCCCTCGTCGAGGACCCGGCGCCCCAGGACCTGGCCGGCCGGCGCGTCGTCGTCAGCGCGGGTGGGACGCGGGAACCGTTGGACCCCGTGCGGTTCCTGGGCAACCGGTCGACCGGGCGGCAGGGCTACGCGCTGGCGCGGGCGGCGGCGGCGCGCGGCGCGCACGTGACGCTCGTCGCGGCCAACGTCACGCTGCCGGACCCGCCCGGTGTGCTGGTCGTCCCCGTGGAGACCACCGCGGAGCTGCGCGCCGGTGTCCGTGAGCACGCGGCCACCGCCGACGTCGTCGTCATGGCGGCCGCGGTGGCGGACTACCGCCCCGCGCGGGCGGCGCAGGAGAAGCTCAAGAAGGACGGCAGCGGCGGCCTGACGCTCGACCTGGTCCAGAACCCCGACGTGCTCGCCGAGCTGTCCCGGGACCGGCTGCGGGCCGGCCAGGTCGTCGTGGGCTTCGCGGCCGAGACCGGCGACGCGACGGGATCGGTGCTGGAGCACGGCCGGGCGAAGGCGCGCCGCAAGGGCGCCGACCTCCTGGTGGTCAACGCGGTCGGCGGTGGCCGGGGGTTCGGCGAGGTCGGGAACGACGTGGTGGTGCTCGCCGGGGACGGCACCGAGGTCGCCCGGTCCACCGGGTCGAAGGACGACGTGGCCCACGGGGTCTGGGACGCGGTCGTCGAGCGGCTCGCCTGAGCGACCGAGCACGCCCGCTCGCCGCCCCGCCGGACCCCCGGCGGACGTGTCGGCACCCGAGACTAGGCTGGCCGCCATGTCCGTCACGCCGCTGCGCCTGTTCACGTCCGAGTCGGTCACCGAGGGGCACCCGGACAAGGTCTGCGACCAGATCTCCGACGCCATCCTCGACCGCATGATGGAGCAGGACCCGGCGTCGCGTGTCGCGGTCGAGACCATGGTCACCACGGGGCTGGTGCACGTGTCCGGCGAGGTCACGACCGAGGCGTACGTCGAGATCCCGCAGGTGATCCGCGACGTCCTGCGCCGGATCGGCTACACCTCGTCCTCGATCGGGTTCGACGCCGACTCCTGCGGCGTCTCGGTCTCCATCGGGCAGCAGTCCCCGGACATCGCCGCCGGTGTCGACAAGGCGTGGGAGTTCCGCCACGGGCAGGACGTGGACCCCCTCGACGCCCAGGGGGCCGGCGACCAGGGCCTGATGTTCGGCTACGCCAGCGACGAGACGCCGTCCCTCATGCCCCTGCCGATCTGGGTGGCGCACCGCCTCGCCGAGCGTCTGGCCACCGTCCGCAAGGAGGGCACGCTCGACTACCTGCGCCCCGACGGCAAGACCCAGGTGACCGTCGGCTACGACGGCGACCGGCCGGTGCGGGTCGACACCGTGGTCCTGTCCACGCAGCACGACCCCGGGGTGGCCCTGGACGCCACGCTCGCGCCCGAGGTGGCCGAGCACGTGATCTCGCCGGTGCTGGACGAGCTGGAGCTCGACACCACCGGGCACCGCCTCCTCATCAACCCGACGGGCCAGTTCGTCATCGGCGGTCCCCAGGGCGACGCGGGCCTGACCGGTCGGAAGATCATCGTCGACACCTACGGCGGGATGGCACGCCACGGCGGTGGTGCGTTCTCCGGCAAGGACCCGTCCAAGGTGGACCGCTCGGCCGCCTACGCCCTGCGCTGGGTCGCCAAGAACGTCGTCGCGGCGGGTCTCGCGCGCCGCTGCGAGGTGCAGGTCGCCTATGCGATCGGCGCCTCGCACCCGGTCGGGCTGTACGTCGAGACGTTCGGCACCGAGACGGTGCCCGTGGACCGGCTGACCGCCGCCATCCGCGAGGTGTTCGACCTGCGTCCCGCCGCGATCGTGCGCGACCTGGACCTGCTTCGCCCGATCTACTCCCGGACCGCCGCCTACGGCCACTTCGGGCGGGAGCTGGCGGACTTCACCTGGGAGCGCACCGACCGGGTGCTGGACCTGCACAGCGCGCTGTCCTGACACCGGTGACCGGTCCGTCCGATCCCGGCGAGGCCGTCCAGCCGACGCTCACGGGCGTCCCCGGACCACGCCGGCGGCGCCCCCGTGGTCCCGTGCCCCTGGCCGAGGAGCTGCCCGTCGCCCGCGTGGTCGTCGACCGCCCGGTGACCCACCTGGACCGGGTGTTCGAGTACGGCGTGCCCGCCACGATGGACGCCCAGGCACGCGCCGGGGTCCGGGTCCGCGTCCGGTTCGGCGGCCAGGACGTCGACGGCTTCGTGGTCGACCGGACCGCCGAGGCCGAGCACGACGGCGAGCTGGTGCCGCTGCGCCGGGTCGTGTCACCGGAGGTCGTGCTCACCCCCGCCGTCCTCGCTCTGGCACGTCGGGTGGCGGACACCAGCGCCGGGACCCTCGCGGACGTCCTTCGCCTGGCGGTGCCGCCGCGCCATGCGCGCACCGAGACGGAGGAGCCTGCGCGCGCGGGCGCCCGGCAGGCCCGGGGGCACGCCGGCGCCACGACCGACGGCGGCGCCGCCTCGACACCACCCGGCGGCTGGGCCGCGTACACCGGGGGAGCGGCGTTCCTGCGGCACGTCACCGACGGCGGTGCCCCCCGCGCGGTGTGGTCCGCGCTGCCGGGCCGCGGACCACACGCGTGGGCGGGCCTGGTGGCAGCGGCCGTGCGGGCCGCGACCACGGGGGGTCGCGGCGCCCTCGTCGTCGTCCCGACCGAGACGGACGTCGACGTGGTCACCGCGGCGTTGGACGCCGACGGCACGCCCGGTTGGGCGCCGGGCTCGGACCGGGGCTGGGTCCGGCTCGTGGCGGAGGACGGCCCCGCCGCCCGCTACCGGGCGTACCTCGCGGCGGCGCGCGGGCAGGCCGACGTCGTCGTCGGCACCCGCGCCGCGGTGTTCGCACCGGTCGCCAGCCTCGGTCTGGCGGTCCTGTGGGACGAGGGGGACGGCCTGCACGCCGAGCCGCGGGCGCCCTACCCGCACGCGCGGGACGTGCTGCTGCTGCGCTCGGAGCTCGAGGGCAGCGCGCTCCTGGTCGGCGGGTACAGCCGCTCCACCGACGTGCAGCGGTGGGTCCGCGACGGCACGGCGCGGGAGGTCCAGGCCGACCGCCCGACCGTCCGGCGCAGCGTCGCCCGGGTCACGGCGCTCGGCTCGGCCGACCTCGCGGCGGAGGGGCCGGCCGCAGCCGCACGGCTGCCCGCCCCGGCCTGGCGGGCGGTGCGCGACGGGCTGGCCCGCGGCCCGGTCCTGGTGCAGGTCCCGCGGGCCGGCTACGTCCCCGCCGTGGCCTGCGTGCGCTGCCGGGCGGCCGCGCGGTGCCCCGCCTGCCACGGACCGCTCGGGCTGACCGGGTCGTCGGCGGCGCCGTCCTGCCGGTGGTGCGGTCGGCTCGCCGTCGGGTGGCGGTGCCCGACGTGCCGCGCGG
>JACIXM010000034.1 GCA_014360395.1 Actinotalea sp. | reverse complement strand
CCGCGGCGCCTCCGGCGGCCGTGAGCGGGCGGCGTGACCCGGTGGGCGTCGACCTGCACGGGCGCCCGACCACGCTCTACCGTCGTGGCGTGATCATCCCCGTCCGGCCCCGCCGATGACCGCCGCCCTGGACGTCCTCGCGGCGTCGCCCCTCCTGGCGATCGTCCTCGTCATGGCGCTCGGCACGGCCCTGGGTGCCGTGCCGTTCGGGCCGGTGCGCTTCGGGCCCGCGGGGGCGCTGTTCGTGGGGCTGGCCGTCGGCGCGCTCGACCCGCGCCTGGGTGAGGGCCTGGCCATCGTGCAGACCCTCGGGCTCGCGCTGTTCGTCTACACCGTGGGGCTGGCCGCCGGGAGCACCTTCTTCCGCGACCTGCGGCGCCAGCTACCGGTCATGGCGGTCGGGGTGGGCGCGCTGCTCCTCGCCGCGGCGACCGCGCTCGGGCTCGGTGCGCTGGCCGACCTCGGCGGGCCGCTCACGGCCGGGACCTTCACCGGCGCCCTCACCTCCACGCCGGCGCTCGCGGCCGCCGTCGCCGCCGCGGACAGCCAGGAGCCCGCCGTCGGGTACTCCCTCGCGTACCCGATCGGGGTGACCGTCGCGATCCTCGTCGTCGCCGCCACGGTCAACCGGCGCTGGCCCGGCCGTCGGGACCCGCAGCCCGCGGCGGGCCTCGGCCTGGTGGCGGTCACCGCCGAGGTGCGCCGCACGACGACGCTCGACGACGTCCCCGGCGTCGCGGACCAGCGCGTCCGGATGTCCTACCTCGCCCGCGGCCGCCGGACCCGGGTCATCACCCCGCACGAGCAGCTGCACCCGGGCGACCAGGTGGTCGTCGTCGGGCCCCAGGAGGCGGTCGACGACGCCGTCACCCACCTCGGTGTGCGCGTCGACGAGCACCTGGCCGACGACCGCACCGCGGTGGAGAACCAGCGCTTCGTCGTCTCCGACCGGCGCATCGCCGGCCGGACCGTCGGCGAGCTCGACATGGCGGCGCGGTTCGAGGGAGCGGTCACGCGGGTGCGCCGCGGTGACCTGGACCTGCTCGCGCGGGACGACCTCACCCTGGAGATCGGCGACCGCGTGCTCGCCGTCGTCCCGCGCGAGCGGCTGGGGGAGGTCCAGGACTTCTTCGGCGACTCCGAGCGGCGGGTCTCCGAGATCGATCCCGTGCCGGTCGGCGGCGGACTCGCGCTGGGCCTGCTGCTGGGTCTGGTCACGCTGCCGCTGCCCGGTGGCGCGGCGTTCGCCCTGGGATCCGCGGCGGGCCCGCTCCTGGTGGGGATGGTGCTGGGCCGGGTGGAGCGGACCGGGCCGTTCGTGTGGCGGATGTCGCTGACGGCGAACCTCACGATCCGCCAGCTCGGGCTGCTGCTGTTCCTCGCGGCGGTCGGTCTGGCCTCCGGCCCGGCGTTCGCCGAGCAGGCGTTCACCGCCACCGGGCTGCGCGTGGTGCTGGTGGCGGTCGCCGTCGTCGGCCTGTCCGCGGTGGTGCTCGTGCTCGGGGCGCGCGCCGTCGGGGTGAGCGCCCCGCGGGCGGCGGGCGTCGTCGCCGGGTTCGTCGGGCAGCCGGCGGTGCTGGCGTACGCGGGGTCGCGCGTCGTCGACGAGCGCGTCGAGGCGGGCTACGCCGCGCTGTTCGCGCTCGGGATCATCGTCAAGATCCTGCTGGTGCAGGTGCTCGTCGCGCTCTGACGAGCCCGGCTCACTGCCCGGTGACCTCCTTCTCCGGGTCCTGCGCCGCGGCCGCCTCGCGCGCGCGGGCCTTGGCCGCCCGCACGCCCTCGGGGGTGTGGACGTCGGCGGCGGTCAGCGGCACCCACCGGGACGCGAGCCGCTCCTCGATCGCCGGCATCGTCGTGTACTCGAGGTCGTCCAGCGGCAGGCGGTGCGGCTCGAACGGCCCGTGCCGCCGGTAGTAGTCCATGACCTCGTTGGCCTGGGCGCGGGCACGGTCGAACGACGGGTCGGCGAACATGTCGCGCGGCCCGATGAGCTCGCCCTTGGTCATCTGGAAGCCGAGGCAGACGACGCGGGGCGGGCCGTCGAACCGCGTGGGGTGGGCGTCGTCCAGGCTCACCGGCATGAGCGGGGCGTGGTGCGAGCCGCGCATGCAGCCGGCCACCGAGTACGGGAACGCGAAGGGCTCGAGCACCTCGCCGACGGCGGGCAGGCCGGACTGCGCCCGCACGATCATCACGGGGTCGTCCTTGCCGACGTACTTGCCGGCGATGAGCGACAGGCGCTGCGTGCTCGTCGCGGCCGCGACGATGCCCTTGGCGACCGACCGCACCGAGTGCACGACGTACCGGGACGGCGCGCCGATGTACATGAGCAGGTCGTACATGTCGGCCGGGCAGGTCAGCTCGATGCAGGTGTTCTCGTACAGGTCGTACACCTCGAAGACGAAGCCGTCGTGCATCGCCTTGTCGATGACCAGGCCCGCCGTCGTGAACGGGTCGGCGAACATGCGGAACAGCGGGTAGTTCCACGCGCCCGGCTCGGTCTTGTCCGCCAGGAAGCACAGGATGGGCTCGCTGGGCCGCTCGTGGCCGAGCTCGAGCTCCGCGTAGCCGGGGCCCATGCCGCGCAGGTTGCCGGAGAACGCGTCGGACAGGAGGTCCTGCCCGGCGCCGTACAGCCCGAGCTCCTGCGCGACCGCCGTCGTCCGCTGGAAGACGTCCCAGGCGAAGCTGTGGATGCGCTGCGCGTCGGCGCCCTGGCGGTGGCTCATGATCAGGGCGAGGTCGTCGCCGCAGGAGGCGACGTGCCCGTCGTCGAGCAGGCCGCTCTCGACGGCGTGGCGCAGCTCCCTGGCCGCGACCGCCTCCTGGTCGGGGTGCACCGAGGAGTGCCCGACCCAGCCGCCGGTGTCGGCCTTGATGATGGAGAGCGTCCGCATCGTGCCCACCTCCGATGTCGTCGAACGGGCGGACACCTCCACCGTCCGCCGGGGGTTTCCCGGTGTCGAGGGACCCAGGTCGCCGGCACGGCGCGCGGCCCCGCGGTCCGAACCCGCGGTCACTGCGAGCCCGCGTTCACTCCCAGTCCTCCGTCGCCTGCTCGAGCCGGGCGCGGGTGAGCCGGACCGCGATACGGCCCTTCTCCAGGAAGGTCGCGACGACGACGGCGACCACGCCGAGGCCCGCCAGGAGCAGCCACAGCCCGGCGCCGCCCCAGGCCGGGATGAGCCCGACCAGCGGTACGGCGACCATGAGGACGAGGCCCGTCACCACGACGAGGGCGCCG
>JACIXM010000339.1 GCA_014360395.1 Actinotalea sp. | reverse complement strand
GGCGCCCCGGGGGCGCCGCGCGCCGGAACGGATGTCTCCCATGGCGATCCCCGCACAGCAGGTCACCCCGCACTCGCTGCCGGCCGACGGCGCCGCCGCCCGCAAGGACCGGCGCCGGGCCCGCTCCGCCCGCGAGGGCCACCGCTCCGCGTACTGGATGGTCGCGCCGGCGACGATCCTCCTCCTGCTCTTCCTCGTCGTCCCCGTGCTGCTGGCGTTCGGGCTCTCGTTCACCAACGCGCGGCTCATCTCGCCCAACCCGCCGCGCTTCGTCGGGCTGGACAACTTCGTCCGGGCGTTCGCCAACGACCCCACGTTCGTCCGGTCCTTGGTCAACACCTTCCTCTTCGCCGGCGTGGTCGTCCCGCTGCAGTCCGGGCTCGCGCTCGTCATGGCGATCCTCGTGAACCAGAAGCTCCGGTTCGTCACGTGGTTCCGGGTCATCTACTTCATCCCGGTCGTCACGTCGATCGTCGTCATCTCGATCCTCTGGGACTTCATGTACCAGCGGAACGGCCTCATCAACTCGATCCTGGAGACGCTGACGTTCGGGGCCGTCCAGGGCACGAACTGGCTGGGCAACACCAGCACCGCCCTGCCGGCGATCATCGTGCTGTCGATCTGGCAGGCCGTCGGCTTCCACATGATCATCTGGCTCTCGGGTCTGCAGACCATCCCCGAGGAGCTCTACGAGGCCGCCCGGATGGACGGCGCCAACGCCTGGCAGCAGTTCAAGGACGTCACCTGGCCGGGCCTGCGCTCGACGATGGTGTTCATCCTCGTGACGATCACGATCCAGGCGCTCGGGCTCTTCGTGCAGATCGACGTCATGACCCAGGGCGGCCCGCGCGACGCGACGACCACCCTCGTCTACCACGCGGTGCAGCAGGGCTACCGCCGCCAGGAGACCGGTTACGGCGCCGCGATCTCCCTGATCTTCTTCGTCATCGTCCTCGTCATCGCGCTCGTCCAGCGCTGGCTCACGCGGGAGAAGGACTGACCATGAGTGCTCACACCTCGCTCCCCGCGCCGTCGTCGGGCCCCCTCGGGACACCCGACCAGGTGGCCGCCCGCGACGCCGAGCGCCGCCGCAGCGCCGAGGAGGCCGCCCGCCGCAAGCGCCGGCGCCGGGTCCTCGGCTACCTGCCGATGGTCCTCCTCGCGCTGTTCTTCCTGTTCCCGCTCGTGTTCATGTTCGTCTCGAGCCTCAAGCCCGACGCCCAGATCCTCGCGGACATCAACTCCCCGCAGGCCTTCCTGCCGGTCGGGGACATCAGCCTGCAGAACTACTCCGACGTGTTCGACCGCGTCCCCGTGGCGCGGTTCATCCTCAACTCGGTGCTCGTCACGACGCTCATCGTGGGGCTCGGGCTGGTCGTCAACAGCATGGCGGGATTCGCCCTGTCACGGCTGGAGTGGGGCGGGCGCAAGGTCCTCCTCATGCTCATCATCGCCACGCTCATCGTGCCCTTCGAGACCATCGCGATCCCGATGGTCTACTGGGTCTCGAAGCTGCCGACGATCGTCATGGAGAACGGCGTCCCGATGTACGACTTCGGGTGGCTGAACTCCTACCACGTGCAGATCGTGCCGTTCATCGCGAACGCCTTCTCCATCTTCCTGTTCACGCAGTACTTCTCGACGATCCCGAAGTCCATCGACGAGGCGGCCCGCATCGACGGCGCCGGCTGGTTCACGATCTACCGCAAGATCATCGTGCCGCTGTCCGGCCCGGCCTTCGCCACGGTCGCGATCCTCACGTTCCTGCCGGCCTGGAACCAGTACCTCTGGCCGCTCATGGTCGTGCAGCGCGAGGAGCTCCGGCCGGTCATGGTCGGCATGCAGTACTTCTTCCAGATCAACCCGGCCTGGGGTGAGGTCATGGCGTACACCTCGCTCATCACCCTGCCGGTCCTCGTGATGTTCCTGGCGTTCCAGCGCGCGTTCGTCAGCTCCATCGCCTCCTCCGGTGTGAAGGGATGACGACGTGCTGAGACTGCCCGACCACTGGGTGTGGGACAGCTGGCCGGCCGACGACGGCGAGCACCACCACCTGTTCTTCCTGCGCGCCTCCCGCGCGCTGCTGGACCCGGACCGCCGCCACCAGCGGGCCTCGGTGGGCCACGCGCGCTCCGTGGACCTCACGCACTGGGAGCTCCTCCCCGACGCGCTCGTGCCCGACGACGCCCCCGCCTGGGACGACCAGGCCACCTGGACCGGTTCCGTGGTCCAGGCGCCGGACGGCACGTGGCGGATGTTCTACACCGGTGTCAGCCGGGCCGAGCGCGGGCTGATCCAGCGCGTGGGCGCTGCCCGCTCGGACGACCTCGTCTCGTGGCACCGCATCCCCGGGCCGCTGACCGAGGCCGACCCGCGCTGGTACGAGAAGTACGACGGCACCGCCTGGTTCGACGAGGCCTGGCGGGACCCGTGGGTCTTCGCCGACCCCGACGGCAACGGCTGGCACATGCTCGTCACCGCCCGGTCCCGTGAGGGCGACCCGGCCGGGCGCTCGGTCATCGGCCACGCGACCAGCCCGGACCTGGACACCTGGACCGTCCAGCCGCCGCTGTCCGCGCCCGCCGGGTTCGGGCAGATGGAGGTCCCCCAGACCGTCGTCGTCGACGGGCAGCCGTTCCTGCTCTTCTGCTGCTGGGCGCCGCAGCTCGCGCCCGAGCGCCGGGACACCGGGACGCCCGGCGGCATGTGGGTCGCGCCCGGGGAGTCCCTGCTCGGGCCGTGGGACCTGTCCCGCGCACGGACGTTCGACCACCCGAGCCTCTACGCGGCCCGCCTCGTGCAGGACCGGGCGGGCGCCTGGAACCTCATCGGGTTCCGGGACGTCGAAGAGGGAGTGTTCGTCGGCGAGATCACCGATCCGCTGCCCGTGATGCGGGACGGCGACACGCTGCGTCTGGCCCCGGCCTTCACCGACCGGGGAGACTGAGCCGGCGCGGAGGGGCGGCGGGCCTCCCTGCACCCACCGCC
>JACIXM010000338.1 GCA_014360395.1 Actinotalea sp. | reverse complement strand
CGCCCGGGCACCGTGGCGGGTGCCCGGGCACCCCGCTCACGGGGGCCGGCGGCCGTTCAGGACGGTCGGCTCAGAAGCCGTAGCCGTCGTTGGACTCGATGTTGGCGTCGATCTGCTGGACCGCCTGGTCGAGCGTCGACTGGATGTCGGCGCCGTTCATGATGTCCTTCGCCGCACGCTCGAAGACGCTCGAGATCACGGCGTAGGCCGGTGTGGGCGGCCGCTCGAGGGCGTAGAGCTGGGACAGCTCGACGAAGGGCTGCAGCGGGTCGCCCTCGCCGAACATCTCCGAGAGCTCCTCGCCGCCCGCGGTGGCGGGGATGACGACCTGCTTGTCGGCGAAGGCCGCGATGTACTCGTCCTGGAAGGAGAACTCGAGGTAGGCCCGGGCGCCGTCGGCCGCGTCGCAGTCGGCCGAGATGCCCCACTGCCAGGACGCGCCACCGATCTTGGGGCCGGTGCCGAAGTCCGGCGGCGGCAGGATGAGCAGGTCGTCGCCGACGGCGTCGAGCGAGCCCAGCGCGTTCCACACGCCGGTGTAGCTGAGCGCGACCTCGTCGCGGTTGAACTCCTCGTTGCCGATCGTCCCGGCGTCGGAGGTCAGGCCGCGCTCGAAGGCGCTCTGGAACCACTCGAAGAACGCGACGGCCTCCGGGCCGTTGAGCGCGCCGTCCGCGGTGAGGAAGCTGTCACGGTCGATGAGGTCGCCGCCCGCGGACTGCAGCATCGGGGAGTAGGCGTAGGGCCACCACTCGCCGGCGTCCTCGGCGCCGATGTCCAGCGGCGTGTCGTACCCGGCCTCCTGCAGCGTCACGAGCGCGGCGTCGAACTCCTCCAGCGTCCACGGCTCGTCGGTGCTGGGGATCCGGATGCCGTTGTCGTTCAGCACGGACTCCCGCGCGAAGATCGACAGCGCGGCGTCCCAGTACCCGGCCGAGTAGACCTCGTCCTGCCAGCGCCCGACGGCGGTCGGCAGCAGCGAGTCGATGATGCCCTGGTCGATGCCGAGCGGCTGGATGTATCCCGCCCACGCCCAGTTCGGGACGATCGGGCCGTCCATGTCGAGCAGGCACGGCAGGTCGCCGGCTGCGGCGCCGGCGACGACGGCGTCGTTGTACGCGCCCTGCGGGAAGGACTCCATGACGACGCGGTAGTCGTCCTGGGAGGCGTTGAAGTCCTCGATGATCTGCTCGTAGACCTCCAGCTCGGCGGGGTTGCCCGCCGAGTGGGTCCACATGCTGATGTCGGTGGTGCCGCCGTCGCCGGACCCGCCGTCCGACTGACCGGCCTGGCCGCACGCTGCGAGAAGGGTCGCGGACGCCGCCGTCATGGCTAGCATCCGGGTGAGGGACCTGCGAGACATCGTGTTCCTCTCCTTGGGGCGGCGACGGGCAAGGTCGTCGCCCCGGCTCGGTGGTCGTCGTCCGACGGCCACGGGTTGTGTCATCCCCGCCGTCGACCCGGCCCCCGGGTCGGCGGCGGGCCCACGGAGTCCCGGCGGACGAGCGGGCACGGCATCAGCACCGCCCCCTCGTCGTCCGCCGGGCGTGCACGCGCACCGAGCAGCACCTCCACGGCCCAGCGCCCCATCTCGTAGTGGGGCAGCCGGACCGTCGTGAGGCCGGGGTCGAGCTCGGCAGCGATGAGCTGCTGGTCGTCGTAGCCGACGACCGACAGGTCGGTGGGGATCTGCAGGCCGTGGTGCCGCGCGGCGGCGTACGCGCCCATGGCGATCCGGTCGTTGAAGCAGAACAGTGCGGTCGGGCGCCGGTCCTCCGGCAGCTCCAGGACCCGGGACGCCGCCGCCATGCCCCCCGCCGCGTCGGAGACCCCGCGCACGTGCAGCGCGGGGTCCGGCTCGATCCCGGCCCGACGCAGCACCTCGAGGTAGCCCTCGCGCCGCAGGCCGGAGGCGACGGGCGCGGGGTCCTCCTCGATGTCGATGAACGCGATCCGCGTGTGCCCGGCGTCCACCAGCTCCTGCACGGCCGCGATGGCACCGCCCCGGTCGTCGGGCACGACGGCCGGGAAGCCGCCGACGGCGGGCCGGGCGTCGAGGAAGACGGCGTCGCCCGGCAGGTTCTCGGGGAGGTCCTCCAGCACCCGGTGCCACATGCAGGCGTAGACGATCCCGTCCACCTGCTGGTCCAGCAGGGCGGCGACGGCCTCCCGCTCCAGGGCCGGGTCCCCGCCGGTGTTGACCAGGAAGAGCAGGTGGCCGTGCTCGCGGGCCACGTCCTGCGCCGCCTCGACCATGCGGACCGCGTACGGCGTCGTCGCGATGCGGTCCGAGACGAGCCCGATCGTGTGGGTCCGCCGCGTCCGCAGGCTGCGCGCGAGGCGGTTCGGCGCGTAGCCGATCTCCTGCGCCGCCCGTCGCACGCGCTCCTGGGTGGACGGCGGGATCCGGTCGGCGGCGCGGTCGTTGAGGACCAGCGAGACCGTGGCGGCCGACACGCCGGCCACCCGCGCCACGTCCTTGATCCCGACCCGCTGCGTCACCGCTCCTCCTCCCCGAGGACCTGGGCGGACCGCCGTGTCCGCCTCTGCTTCGCGTCCGGCCCTGTCGCCCCGGTGCCGCCTGCCCCTCGCGCCCGTCGTGCGGGTCCGCGGTCCCTGCCGGGCGGTCCGTCTGCTAAACCGATTTAACGCTCGCAGTGAGTGTGGCCCTGCCCACACTCGCGTGTCAACCCCCTCCCGCGGACCCGCGCTGCGACGTCCCAGGCGGACGCCGCAGCGGTGGCCGCGCGCGGGCCGACCGGTGGAGCCCGACAGGCGGTGCGCCCTCAGAGGTCCCCGCGGCGCTGGAGGACGCGCATCGCCACCCACCCGAGCGGGATGCGGCCCCAGAAGGTCAACGCACGGAAGAGGAAGACGACGGACGCGGCGACACCGGCGGAGATGCCGCCGACGCTCGTGAGCGCAGCCGTCAGCGCCAGCTCGACCGTGCCCAGACCACCCGGGGAGGGCACGACCGCACCGGCGGCGTTGGCCACGAGGTAGATCAGCGCGAGGTCGATGAGCGACAGGCTCTGCCCGAACGCCTGCAGGCTCGCCCAGAAGGCCCCGAGGTAGCTCAGCGTGACCACGAGGTTGCCCGCGACGGCGAGGGCGAAGCGCTTCGGCTGTCCCAGCATCTGCACGAGCCGCGGCCACGTCTGGCGCCACACCGGTCCGAGCCGCCGCACGGCCCACACCCGCACCTGGGGGACCACCAGCGCCGCGGCCAGGGTGGCGATCACGATGAGGAGGGCGAGCAGGACCGTCGTCGGCGGCAGCTGCTGCAGGGCGCTGCCCTCGACGCTGACCAGGGACAGGACGAGCAGCAGGGCGATCGTCGTGACGAACTGGGACAGCTGCGTCAGGCCGACCGACGCCACGGCGAGGGGGTAGGAGACGCCGCGCCGGGCGAGGTAGCGCAGGTTGAAGGCCGCCGGCCCGACGCCGGCCGGGGCCAGGAGCGAGATGAAGGCGGCGGCGGCCTGGACGAGCGTCGTGCGCCACAGCGGCAGCCGCACCGGCGCGAACGCCACGAGCGCCATCGCCCCGCCGAGGAACGCCACGACGCCGAGGAGGAACGCGACGCCCGCCCACCACGGCTCCGCGCGCTCGAACGCGGCGGTGATCTCGTCGATCTGGATCGTCGTGAGGACGACGATGGCCGCCGCGATGGCGAGCGAGATCGTCACGACCGTGCGCGCCCCGAAACGCACGAGACGCTCGGGTTGGACGTCGGCCTCCGGCAGCCGGGCCAGCAGCGCCTCGCGGACCTCCTGGAGCAGGCCGCGGTGCCGGCGCACCTCCTCGCGGGTGGTGGGCGGGAGGGCGATGGCCTGCAGCAGGGGGCCGATGGTCGCGAGATCGGCGTCCGGCAGGACCCGCGTGGCGGACGCCACGGCGCGCTCGGCGCCGACGCGCACCGCGAGCAGGGCGAGCAGCTGGCTGACGTCGATGCGGCGGGCCAGGTCGGAGCATGCGACGTCGCCGGACTCCCAGCCGGTCAGCAGCGCGACGCTCTGCGACCCGTGCCGGTGGCCGTCACGGCGCGGGCACGCCCGCCCGGTGACGTCGACGAGGACGACGTCGGCGGTGAGGGAGCGGTGCGCGACGCCCGCGGCGTGGGCCGTGCGCAGCTGTGCCCACACCGCCTCCAGGAGGTCGTCGGTGAGCGCCTCGACGGGCAGCGCCGACAGCGGTACGGCGTCGCGCGCGTGGTCCTGGACCAGGAGCATCGAGTCGTCGGACTCCGCGATCCCGAGCAGCTGCGGCGTGCACACCCCGGCGGCGTAGGCGGCGTGCGAGACGAGGGCCGTGCGCTCGGCGGCCTGGCGCAGCGAGACGACGCCCCGGCCCTCCAGGCCGCGCAGCCGCAACGAGCGCCAGAGCCGGGTGAGGAGGCCGACGACCTGCCGGTCGCCGTCGAGGACGACGACGTCCAGCCGCTTGCCCTGGGAGGTCGTCATCGCGTAGACGCGGTGGTCGCTGGTGCGGGTCAGCGCGACGGTCGCGGCGAGGTCACGGGCGACGGAGTCCTGCTGGGGCAGGTCGGACGCGACGTCCTGGACCCGGACGAGGCGGGCCGGCTGGAAGCCCGCCCGCTGGACCCCCGCCACGAGCGCCGGGCCGTAGGCCCGCTCGGACTGCACGCCGGAGACGTAGCGCACCGCGAGGCCGGTGAGCCGGCCGAGCAGCACCGTGAGCAGGGCGCCGGGCAGGCTCACGAGTCCCGTCACGAGCGCGACGCCGAGCCCGATCCACAGGAGGTTCCAGGAGGCGGGCAGCGTCCGCCGCCGGCTCCGGGCACCGGCCGCCGTGAGCAGCGCCACGGTGCCCACCAGCAGCGCGGGGATGGTGACGACGCGTTGCCCGCGGGAGATGACGCTCAGGGCGAGCCGCAGGTCGTCCGAGCCGAACGTGGTCACGAGCCAGGCCGTCAGCAGGGCCAGCAGGGTGCCGGCGACGGCGGCGCCGATCGCCTCGAAGGCCTGCCGGGGGAGCCGCCGCAGCGCGAGCTCGGTGAGGACCGCGACGGGCGCGACGAGGGTGATGAGGCCCTCGAGGACCGCGACGGGCAGGAAGAGGATCCGCCGCAGGAGGGTGTCGAACCCCTGCACGTCCTCCTGCAGCCCCTCGGTCGTGCCCTGCGCGTAGACGGACAGCAGCAGCACGGCGGCGATGCCGAGCACGGAGAGGGTCAGCCCGACCAGGTCCGCCGGGTGGTGCACCCGCGCGGTCGGGGCGTCGACGATGTCGACGTCGGCCACGGCTCGTGGGCGACCGAGTCGCCCACGGAGCGTGGAGGTGGCCATGCTCGCGAGTCTAGAGTCGCGGTCACGGCCGGGCGGGCAGCCGTGACGGCGCCACGCTGGCCGGTCGACGGGGCCGTCGGCGGTCGCCGCGGGGGCTCAGCCGATCCGCAGGGTGGCCAGGACTTCCTCCGGCAGGACCGCGTACCCGACGAACGCGACGACGTCGAGCGCCGTGTGCGCGACCACGAGGGGCATGACGCGGCGCCGTCGGACGTAGTACCAGCCGAACAGCACCCCCATCACGACGTTGCCCGCGGCCATGCCCGGCCCCTGGTAGAGGTGGTACGCGCCGCGCAGCAGGGCGCTCGCCGCGATGATCGCCGGGACGCTCCAGCGCAGCTCGCCGAGGCGCTCGACCAGGTAGCCGACCGCCACGACCTCCTCGAGCAGGGAGTTCTGCAGCGCGGACAGGACGAGGACGGGCACGGTCCACCAGTACGCCTGCAGGCCTGCGGCCTGGATCTCGACCGTGAGGCCGAGCGCGCGCCCGGCGACGTAGAGCCCGAGCCCTGGGATGCCGATGACGGCGGCCAGGCCCAGTCCGACGGCGAGGTCCCGGGCGGGCCGGGCACCGTCCAGGCCGATGCGGCGCAGCGCGGAGCGCCCGTTGGCCGACAGCAGGTACAGGGCGAGCACCACGGGGACCAGCGCGAAGCCGATGGCCATGAGCTGGTAGGTGAGGTCCAGGTACGGCCGCGGCGAGCGGGTCGGGTTGAGGGTCGCGGTCTGCTGGGCAAGGGGGATCTCGGCGGTGTACCGGGCGTAGAGCCGCACGATCGCGTACAGCGCCGACTGCCCGACCGACAGGCCGAGGACGATCCACACCTCGGTGGCCAGGCGCCGGCGCGCGCGGCGGTCCAGCGGCGCCGGAGTGCCGGCCTCGGCGGTGCCGACCTGGGGAGGCGTGCTCATGCAGGGTCCTTGCTGTGCTCGGTGGTGCGCCCACGGTAGACGCGATGACCGGGCCGCCGCCCACGCGAGCCCAGCAGTGGGGAGGGTTCGGGGCGGATGGCGCCCCGGGCCCTCCCCACTGGCCGGCGCTGCGGCTCAGCCCGCGCGGCGCAGGCGCAGGCTGTTGCCGACGACCATGACGGAGCTGGCCGCCATGGCGGCGCCGGCGATCATGGGGTTGAGCAGGCCGAGCGCCGCCAGCGGGATCGCCGCGACGTTGTAGCCGAACGCCCACACGAGGTTCTGCTTGATGACCCGCAGGGTCCGGCGGGACAGGCGGATGGCCTGGGGCGAGGCGATGAGGTCGCCGCGCACCAGCGTGATGTCCGCGGCCTGCATCGCCACGTCCGTACCCGTTCCCATCGCCAGGCCCAGGTCGGCCTGGGCGAGGGCGGCCGCGTCGTTGACGCCGTCGCCGACCATCGCCACGACCCGCCCCTGCGACTGCAGCCGGGCGACGACGTCGACCTTGTCGGCCGGCAGGACCTCGGCGATGACCTCGTCGATCCCCACCTGACCGGCCACGACGCGCGCGGCCCCGGCGTTGTCACCGGTGAGCAGCACCGGGCGCAGCCCCAGGTCGCGCAGCTCGCCGACCGCGCGGACGGACGTCGGCTTGACCGGGTCGCGCAGCACCAGCACGCCCCGGGCCGCCCCGTTCCAGGCGGCCATGACGGCGGTGGCGCCGTCGGCCTCGGCAGCGGTGAACGCCTGGTCGAGCACGGAGGTGTCCACGCCCTGCTCGCGCAGCCACGTGGGGCGGCCCACCAGCACGCGCCGGGCGAGGCCGACGCCGCTGTGGGCGGTGCGGACGAGGCCGGTGACGCCGCGCCCCGGCTCGTTGGCGAACTCGGTGACCTGGTCCTCACCGATCCCGACACCGTCGGCCCCGACCTCGACGGGCTGGGTGGGCACTCCCGCCGCGTGCTCCAGGCCCTGGCGCGCGCCGGCCGCGACGGCCCGGGCGATGGGGTGCTCGCTGCGCGCCTCGACGGCCCCGGCGAACCGGAGCACCTCGGCGCGGTCGAGGTCCGGCGCGGGCAGCACGTCGACGAGCTCCATCCGGCCCTGCGTGACCGTGCCGGTCTTGTCCAGCACGACGGTGTCGACCCGGCGGGTGGACTCGAGGATCTCCGGGCCCTTGATGAGGATGCCGAGCTGCGCGGCACGGCCGGTGCCGACGAGCAGCGCCGTCGGCGTCGCGAGCCCGAGCGCGCAGGGGCACGCGATGATGAGGACGGCCACGGCGGCCGTGAACGCGGCCTGCACCCCGCCGCCGGCGACCAGCCAGACGACGAGCGTGACGACCGAGATGACCATGACGATCGGCACGAACACGGCGCTGATCCGGTCCGCGAGGCGCTGCACGGGGGCCTTGCCGGTCTGCGCCTGCGTCACCAGCCGGCCGATCTGGGCGAGCATCGTCTCCTCGCCGACGCGCGTGGCCCGCACGACGAGGTAGCCCGAGGTGTTGATCGTCGCGCCGGTGACCTGCGACCCCGGCTCGACGTCGACGGGCACGGGCTCGCCGGTGAGCAGCGACGTGTCGACCGCACTCGTGCCCTCCAGGACGACGCCGTCCGTGGCGACCTTCTCGCCCGGGCGCACCGCGAAGACGTCGCCGACGGCGAGCCGGTCGACCGGGACCAGGCGCTCCGTGCGGCGGCCGTGCCCGTCGGTCTCCAGCAGCGCCGCCTCGGTGGCGCCCATCGACAGCAGCGACCGCAGCGCGTCGCCGGCCTGCCGGCGGGACTTGTGCTCCCAGTACCGCCCGAGCAGCAGGAAGGTCGCGACGACGGCCGCGACCTCGAAGTAGATCTCCGGCATGTGCATCTCGCCGATGGCCATGCGGGGGATGAGCGTCGGCTCCATCCGCATGCCGATCTCGCCCGCGCCGCCGAGCGTGACCGCCCAGACGGACCACGCGCTCGCGGCGATGATGCCGCTGGAGACGAGCGTGTCCATGGTCGAGGAGCCGTAGCGCGCGGCCCGCGCGGCGGCCCGGTGGAACGGCCACGACGCCCAGGTCACCACCGGCAGGGCCAGGGCGGTGACGACCCACTGCCAGCCGGGGAACTGCAGCGGCGGCACCATCGACAGCAGGGTGATCGGCACGGTGAGGACGGCGGCCACGACGAGCCGCTTGCGCAGGTAGGCGCCGCGGTCCTCGGTCGGGGCGGAGGTGTCCTCCTCCGGCGCGGCGTCCGGGCCCTCGGGCAGGTCCGCGCCGACGGCGGCCCGGTCGTGCACCTCGTGCGCCGCGGCCGAGCGCTCCGCGGTGCGGCTGTCCTTGAGCACGGTCGCGGTGTAGCCGGCGGCCTCGACCGCCCGGACGATCGCCGCGGTGTCGACGTCGTCGGTCAGCTCGACGCGCGCCGTCTCCGTGGCCAGGTTGACGACGGCGCCCGCGCCCGGGATCTTGCCGATCTTCTTCTCGACCCGCGCGACGCAGGAGGCACAGGTCATGCCGCCGACGGCGAGGTCGAGCACGGCGACCGGTGCGGCCGCCTGCTCGAGCGGTCCGGGCATGGCCGGGGTGCCGGTCGTGCCCGCGGGGGTGGTGCGGGAGGTGTCCTGCGTCATGTCCTCGTGTCCTGTCGTGCGGGGGTCTGCTCTCAGAGCAGGGAGCGGGGCGGGGCCACGGTGTAGCCGGCCTCCTTGACGGCCTCCTCGAGCGCCTCGGCGGAGACGGGCTCGGTGGAGGTGACCTTCACGGTGGAGGTGCCGCCGGAGACGAGCTCGACCTCGACGTCCGTGACACCGGGGATCTCGCGGATCTCCTCCTGGACGGAGCGGACGCAGTGCCCGCAGGTCATGCCCTGGACGTTGACGTCGACGGTCTGGGTGCTCATGGTGCGTCCCTTCGGTGGGTGGTCCGGCGGGTTCGCCGGGCGGTCGGTGGTGGTGGGCCCGTCAGCTGCGGACGAGGCGGGCGATCGCGTCGGACGCCTCGCGGACCTTCGCGGCGCCGGCCTCGTCGGACTCCTTCGCCGCCTCGACGACGCAGTGTGCGAGGTGGTCCTCCAGCAGCCCCAGGCTCACGGCCTGCAGCGCCTTGGTCACCGCGGAGACCTGCGTGAGGATGTCGATGCAGTAGGTGTCCTCGTCCACCATGCGTGCGATCCCGCGGACCTGCCCCTCGACGCGACGCAGGCGCTTGAGGTAGTCGTCCTTGGTCCCGGTGTATCCCGGCATGGTGGCTCCTCGTGGTTCCCGGCGGGCGGCAGGCTCGGTGGTCGTACCGGGACACCATACCCCCCTACGGTATTTTCTGCTGCCGCGCGCCGGGGCGCCGTCGTCGCTACCGTGGCGCAGTGATCGAGGTGCGGGCTGACCCGCACCGTGGACGAGGGGA
>JACIXM010000337.1 GCA_014360395.1 Actinotalea sp. | reverse complement strand
AGTGGACCACAGCGATCCTGAGCTCGACCGCGCTCGACGCTCGTCGGTGCGCAGCCGCAGGCTCGCGGCGCGTCGACGGTCCCATCGAACGGGAACCCGTCACCATGGGCCTGCATGATCTGAATGCTGCGCACGGCTGTGCGGCGTGCTGCTGCACAGCCGGCACCCCAGGGGGTCCTTCACCGCTGCGACGGACGAACGGGAGGCCGCCCGGCACGGTGGCCACGACCGCCGCCCGCGCAGGGCGTCCCGAAGACCGCTGCTCGTACGAAGGGCCGGAGCCAGTGACGAGGACCGAACGAGCAGGTGCGGCTGTACTCCTTGCCGTCGTGGTCGGCGGGATCTCGGTCTGGCTGGAGAACTGGTGGACCTTCACCGGCGCTGTGGGTGGGTCCCTGACGACGTTGTGGTGGCTCTGGCGAACACGGCATGCCGACGGGCGACGAGCCGCCCCGACGGGTGAGCACGACACGGGCGTCCGCCAGGAGCCGCGTCACTGACGCCGCTAGCTGGGGGTGGCGGCGTTCACCGCCCACCAACCCGGGTCATCGACCTCGGCGCCAGTGCGGACGCTCGGCACCGACGCCGCGCCGCGCTCAGCCGCCCCGGACGACCGCCAGCGTCTGCTGGGCGATCTCGAGCTCCTCGTTGGTGGGGATGACGAGGACCGCCACCTCGGCGTCGTCGGGGGAGATGACCGTCTCGGTCTTCTTGCGCCCCTCGTTGCGCTCCGGGTCCACGGCGATGCCCAGGCGCTCCAGGCCGCTGAGGGACTCGAGCCGGACGACGTCGTCGTTCTCCCCGACGCCCGCGGTGAAGGCGATGGCGTCCACCCGGCCGAGCTGGGCGTAGTACGCGCCGATGTAGTGCCGCAACCGGTGGCAGTACACCTCCAGCGCCAGCGCGGCGTCCTCGTCGCCGTTGCCGATCGCCGTGTGCACGTCGCGCAGGTCGTTCGCCCCGGCGAGACCCAGGAGCCCCGACCGCCGGTTGAGCAGCGTGTCGATGTCGTCCGTGCTCATCCCCCCGACGCGTTGGAGGTGGAAGATCACGGCAGGGTCGACGTCGCCGGAGCGGGTGCCCATGACCAGGCCCTCCAGCGGCGTCAGACCCATCGAGGTCTCCACCGAGCAGCCGCCCTCGACCGCGGTGATCGACGCGCCGTTGCCGAGGTGCGCCACGATGACGTTGACGTCGGCCGGGTCCTTGCCCAGCATCGCCGCCGCGCGACGCGAGACGTACGCGTGCGACGTGCCGTGGAAGCCGTAGCGGCGGATCCCGTACGCCCGGGCCGTCTCCCGGTCGATCGCGTAGGTGTAGGCCTCCGGCGGCAGGGTGTGGTGGAACGCCGTGTCGAAGACCGCCACGTGCGGCAGGTCCGGGAACGCCGTCCGGGCCGCGCGGATGCCGGCGAGGTTCGGCGGGTTGTGCAGCGGCGCCAGGGGCGAGAGCTCCTCGATGGCCGCCTCGACGTCGTCGTCCACGAGCGTCGGCTCGGTGAACCGGTCGCCGCCCTGGACGACGCGGTGCCCGACGGCGGCGATCCCCAGCTCGGCCAGGGACGGGCCGACCTCGTCGAACAGGTCGAGCACGGCCCGGACGCCGGCGGTGTGGTCGGAGATCACCTGGGTGCGCTCGGTCCGGCCGGACGGGCCGTCGTGCCGCAGCACGCCCTCGGCCTCCCCGATCCGCTCGACGAGCCCGGAGGCCACGGCCTCGCCGGTCGACACGTCGACGACCTGGTACTTGATCGACGACGAGCCGGAGTTGAGGACGAGGACGTGGTTCACCGGGCGGCTCCCTGGGTCTCGGTGGTGGTGGACGCCGCGCCGTCGGTCAGCGCCTGCGCCTGGATCGCGGTGATGGCCACCGTGTTGACGATGTCCTGCACGAGCGCGCCGCGGGACAGGTCGTTGACCGGCTTGCGCAGGCCCTGGAGCACCGGGCCGATCGCGACGGCACCGGCGGACCGCTGCACGGCCTTGTAGGTGTTGTTGCCCGTGTTGAGGTCCGGGAAGATGAACACCGTCGCCCGGCCCGCCACGGTGGAGTCGGGCATCTTCGTCTTCGCGACCGAGGCGTCGACCGCCGCGTCGTACTGGATGGGCCCCTCGACGTCCAGGTCCGGTCGGCGCTCGCGGACCAGCGCCGTCGCCTGGCGCACCTTCTCCACGTCCGGCCCGGTGCCGGACTCGCCGGTCGAGTAGGACAGCATCGCGATGCGCGGCTCGATGCCGAACTGCGCGGCCGTCTCCGCCGAGGAGATCGCGATGTCGGCGAGCTGCTCGGCGGTCGGGTCCGGGTTCACCGCGGCGTCGCCGTAGACGAGCACCCGGTCCTCCAGGCACATGAGGAAGACGCTGGAGACGATCGACGTGTCCGGGACCGTCTTGATGATCTCGAACGCCGGCTTGATGGTGTGCGCGGTCGTGTGGACGGCGCCGGAGACCATGCCGTCGGCGAGCCCGAGCTGCACCATCATCGTGCCGAAGTAGGACACGGAGCTGACGATCTCCCGCGCCCGCTCGACCGTCATGCCCTTGTGCTTGCGCAGCTCGGCGTACTCGGCGGCGAAGCGCTCGTGGAGCTCGCCGTCGTGGGGGTCGATGATCGTGGCGTCGGTGATGTCGAGGCCGAGCTCGGTGGCCCGGGCACGGATCGTCACCTCGTTGCCGAGGATCGTCAGCTCGGCCACGCCGCGCTGCAGGAGCGTGCTCGCGGCGCGCAGGATGCGGTCGTCGTTCCCCTCCGGGAGCACGATGTGCTTGCGGTCACCGCGAGCCCTGGCCAGCAGCTCGTACTCGAACATCAGCGGCGTGACGACCGACGGACGGGCGACGTCCAGGCGCGCGAGCAGCTGCTCGCCGGCGACATGCCGCTCGAACAGCGCCAGCGCCGTGTCGACCTTGCGCTGGGAGTCCGCCGTGAGCCGGCCCCGCGTGCCCGCCGCGGCGTTGGCGGAGCGGAACGTCCCGAGGTCCGTCCGGATGATCGGCAGGCGCTGGCCCAGGCCGCCCACCAGCCGGGCGATGACCGGCGGGGGGTAGAAGCCGCCGTTGAGGATCACGCCGGCCAGGGACGGGAAGCCCTCGGCGGCGTGCGCCATGAGGAGGCCCAGCAGCACGTCGGAGCGGTCACCGGGGGTGATGATGACGGCGCCGTCGGTGAGCTTGTCGAGCAGGTGCTCCACCGACATCGCGCCGACGAGCAGGTCGAGCGCCTCGCGGGAGAGCAGCTCCTCGTCGCCGACCTCGAGCCGCCCGCCGACGGCCTCCATGAGCTGACGCACCGTCGGGGCGCTGAGCAGCGTGTCCTCCGGCAGCGCCCAGGCGGCACGGTCGTTGCCGAGCAGGGCCTTGCGGATGTGGACGACCTGCTCCGGCGCGCACCGGTTGGCCACCACGCCGAGCACCTCGGCGTGGTGCGCCCGCAGCTCGCCCACCATGACGTCCGCGACCTGGCGGACCTCCTCCGGGCTGCGGTCCACGCCCCGGACGACGGCGAGCACGGGCGCACCGAGGTTCGCGGCGATCCGCGCGTTGTAGGACAGCTCGGTGGCGCCGGCCACGTCGGTGTAGTCGGTCCCGACGATGACGACGACGTCGCTGCGCCGCTCGACCTCGTGGTAGCGGCTCACGATCCGCGCCAGCGCCGCCTCGGGGTCCGCGTGGACGTCGTCGTACGTCGTGCCGACGCACTCCTCGTAGGTGAGGTCGACGCCGTCGTGCGCGAGCAGCAGCTCCAGGACGTAGTCGGACTGGGTGGTCGAGCGGGCGACCGGACGGAAGACGCCGACGCGTTGGACGGTGCGGGACAGCAGGTCCACCACCCCCAGGGCGATCGTCGACTTGCCCGTGTCGCCCTCGGCCGAGGTGATGTAGATGCTGCGCGCCACGCGTCCGCTCCTCGCTCTCGGTGTCTCAGTCGATCTTCACAAGCCGACGGCGGTCGAGGCCAGCCGGGGCGGCGTGAGGCTCGCCACGGCCGGTCCCGCCGGCGCAGGGGGTGCAGCCGGCGCCGTCGTCGGCCGCGTCACTCGTTGTCGCCACCTGTCGTCGCGGCGCCGGAGAGGCGGTTGGCCTGCGGTCCGCCGGTGGCCGTGCCGGTCTCGCCGACGTCCGGCCACACCCAGTCGCGCACCTCCGGGATGTCCTCGCCGTGCTCCCGCGTCCACTGGCGGGCGCGCAGCCGCGCGTCGGCCATCTCCTGGCGCAGCTCCGCGGCGCGCGTGCCCAGGTGCGGAACCCGGTCGATGACGTCCATGACGAGGCGGTACCGGTCCAGGTCGTTGAGCATGACCATGTCGAAGGGCGTCGTCGTCGTGCCCTCCTCCTTGTAGCCGCGCACGTGCAGGTTGTGGTGGCCCGTACGGCGGTACGTGAGGCGGTGGATGAGCCACGGGTAGCCGTGGTAGGCGAACAGGATCGGCTTGTCCGGCGTGAAGATCGTGTCGAACTCGCGGTCGCTGAGCCCGTGCGGGTGCTCCCGCTCGTCCTGCAGACGCATGAGGTCCACGACGTTCACCACGCGGACGTTGAGGTCCGGCAGGTGCCGGCGCAGGAGGTCCGCCGCCGCGAGGACCTCGAGGGTCGGGACGTCACCGGCGCAGCCCAGGACGACGTCGGGGTCCTCCCCGCGCTCCTCGGTGCCGGCCCACTCCCAGATGCCCACGCCCCGGGCGCAGTGCGCCACGGCCTCGTCCATGGTGAGGAACGTGGGGCCGGGCTGCTTGCCCGCGACGACGACGTTGACGAGGTCGCGGCTGCGCAGGCAGTGGTCGTAGGTGACCAGCAGGGTGTTGGCGTCCGGCGGCAGGTAGACCCGGACGATCTCGGCCTTCTTGTTGACGACGTGGTCGATGAAGCCGGGGTCCTGGTGGGAGAAGCCGTTGTGGTCCTGGCGCCACACGTGCGAGGTGAGCAGGTAGTTCAACGACGCGATGGGCCGCCGCCACGGGATCTCCCGGGTGACCTTGAGCCACTTGGCGTGCTGGTTGAACATCGAGTCGACGATGTGGATGAACGCCTCGTAGCAGCTGAACAGGCCGTGCCGGCCGGTCAGCAGGTATCCCTCGAGCCAGCCCTGGCACTGGTGCTCCGAGAGCATCTCCAGGACTCGACCGGCGCGGGCGAGGTTGTCGTCGCCGGGCAGGAGCTCGGCGTTCCACGCCTTGTCCGTGACCCCGAAAACCGCCTGCAGCCGGTTCGAGGCGGTCTCGTCCGGCCCGACGATCCGGAAGTTGTCGGGGTTGGCCTCGACGACGCGTGCGAGCCACTCGCCGAGGACCTTGGTCGCCTCGGCGATCGTGGCGCCGGGGGCCTCGACGTCGATCGCGAGCTCACGGAAGTCGGGCAGCTGGAGGTCCCGCAGGAGCAGGCCGCCGTTCGCGTGCGGCGTGGCGCTCATCCGCAGCGCGCCGGCCGGAGCGAGGCCGGCGATGTCGTCCTGGAGCCGGCCGGTGGCGTCGAACAGCTCCTCGGGCCGGTAGGACGTCAGCCACTCCTGGAGCACCTGGAGGTGCTCGTCGGTGTCCCGGGCGCTGGCCAGCGGGACCTGGTGGGAGCGCCAGGAGTCCTCGACCTGCTTGCCGTCGATGACCGGCGGGCAGGTCCAGCCCTTCGGCGTCCGCAGGATGATCATCGGCCACGTGGGACGGCCCTCCAGCCGTCCCTCGCGCGCGGCCTGCTTGATCTCGGCGATCTGGTCCATGACCTGGTCCAGGACCTCCGCCATGCGGCGGTGCACGTGGATCGGGTCCTCGCCGTCGAAGCCGCCGGAGACGACGTAGGGGGTGTGCCCGTAGCCGCGCATGAGGTCCAGCAGCTCCCCCTCGGGGATCCGGGCCAGCACCGTGGGGTTGGCGATCTTGTACCCGTTGAGGTGCAGGATCGGCAGCACGACGCCGTCGGACAGCGGGTCGACGAACTTGTTGGAGTGCCAGCTGGTCGCCAGCGGCCCGGTCTCCGCCTCGCCGTCGCCGACGACGGCCGCCACGAGCAGGTCCGGGTTGTCGAACGCGGCCCCGTAGGCGTGCGAGAGGGCGTACCCGAGCTCCCCGCCCTCGTGGATGGACCCGGGCGTCTCCGGCGCGACATGGCTGGGGATGCCGCCGGGGAAGGAGAACTGGCGGAAGAGCTTCCGCATGCCCTCCGAGTCCTGCGTGATCCCGGTGTAGACCTCGGAGTAGGTGCCGTCGAGGTAGGCGGCGGCCACCAGCCCGGGCCCGCCGTGACCCGGCCCGGTGACGTAGAGCGTCGGCTGGGAGCGCTCGGCGATGACGCGGTTCAGGTGCGCGTAGAGGAAGGTCAGGCCCGGCGTCGTGCCCCAGTGCCCGAGCAGGCGCGGCTTGACGTGGTCCCGGTGCAGCGGCTCGGCGAGCAGGGGGTTGTCGAGCAGGTAGATCTGCCCGACGGACAGGTAGTTCGCGGCGCGCCACCAGGCGTCGATGCGCTGCAGGGTCGCCTCGTCCAGCGGCCCGGCGTCGCGGGTGGCCCACCGTCCGGGGTGGTCGGTCACGGCGCGGTCTGACGACATGCGTTCCTCCTGCGCTCGAGGTGCGGCGGCCCGGCCACCGCGCGTGCAGCGTGCCGCCCGCCGACCACGCAGACATGGGACGATTGTCCGGGTCCGAGCGCCCGAGGTGTGCCCCTCACGTCGCGAGGCGCCCACGTCGGTGTGACGTGCGTCGCTGCACTCCACCCCACCACATCTGGGTCCCCGGCGCGACGGTTTCCCGGGGTCGGGGCCTCAGCGTCGGGCGGGTAGCGTGAAGGGGTGTCCGAGCAGGTGCAGGAACGGGTGGACGAGCCGGTGGACGAGCCGGAGGTCGTCCGGGTCACGCCCGCGATGTTCCGCCGTGCCGCGCTCACGCCGCGCATGCTCGCGCTCCTGGTCGTCTTCCTCACCATCGCGGCCGTCTGCGCCCGACTCGGGATCTGGCAGCTCGACCGCGCCGTCGAGCGCGCCCAGATCAACGAGGCCGCTCGGGTCGCGCAGCAGGAGCAGGCGCCGGCGACGGACCTCGGCGACGTCCTCGAGCCACGGCAGACGTTCCCCGGGGACCTCGTCGGCACGAAGGTCGCGGTGACGGGACGCTTCGACGGCCCCACGCTGCACGTCCCCGGACGCGTCGGGCCGACCGGTGAGGTGGGCTTCCTGGTCCTCGACCGGTTCGTCGTCACCGACGACGGCGCCGCGGGGCCCGCCGAGGCCGAGGCGGTGCTGGCGGTCGTGCGCGGCTGGGTCGCGGAGCCGACGGCGCCGGCCCCGGTCCCCGGCGACGTGACGCTCCAGGGCTTCCTCCAGGCGGGGGAGTCGTTCGAGCGGGCCGACCTGCCCGACGGCCAGGTCGCTGCGATCGCGCCCGGCCAGCTGGTCAACACCTGGGGCGGGCCGATGTACACGGGCTACCTGGTGGTCTCCGGCGCTGTCGACGCCGGCATCGAGCAGCTGCCCCCGCCGACCCTGCCCGGCGGCGGCCTGAACCTCCAGAACCTCGCCTACGCCCTGCAGTGGTGGATCTTCGGCGGCTTCGCGGTGCTGCTCTGGAGCCGCCTCGTGCGCGACGAGGCCCGGGCCGAGGCCGAGGAGCAGGTCGAGGACGAGCAGCCGGCCGACGGCTGACGACGCGCGCCGCCTCGGCCGCCACGAGCACCTCGGTCCCGCCCTCGCGTCGCCGGTTCGGCAGGTGCCTGAGCCGCAGTGCGGGGGCTGGTGACCCGGCCTGGCGTCGGCCAGGCCGGGTCAGTCCCGCTGCCAGGAGTGCCACAGGGCGGCGTAGTCGCCCCCGGCCGCGACGAGCTCCTCGTGCGGCCCGATCTCCGTGATCCGCCCGCCGTCGACGACGGCGACGCGGTCCGCGTCGTGCGCCGTGTGCAGCCGGTGCGCGATCGCCACGACGGTGCGGCCCGCGAGGACGGCCGACAGCGACCGCTCGAGGTGCCGCGCGGCGCGCGGGTCCAGCAGGGACGTCGCCTCGTCCAGGACCAGCGTGTGCGGGTCCAGGAGCACGAGGCGCGCGAGCGCCACCTGCTGCGCCTGCGCCGGCGTCAGCGCGACGCCGCCCGAGCCGACCTCGGTCGCCAGACCGTCCGGCAGCGCCGCGACCCACTGCCAGGCGTCGACCGCCTCGAGGGCGTGCCGCAGCTGCTCGGGGTCGGCGTCGGTGCGGGCGAGCCGGAGGTTCTGCTCGATCGTCCCGACGAAGACGTGGTGCTCCTGGGTGACCAGCGCGACGTGGCCGCGCAGGTCGTCCAGCGGAAGCTCCACCAGGGGGACGCCACCGACGCTGACCCGGCCGCCCGTGGGCGGGTGGATCCCCGCCAGCATGCGACCCAGCGTGGACTTGCCGGCGCCGGACGGCCCGACGACGGCGAGCCGCTCGCCGACGGCCAGGTCCAGGTCGATCCCGTGCAGGACGTCGTGACCCTCCCGGTAGGCGTACCGGACCTGCTCCGCGACGACGTGCTCGTCCGCCGGCTCCGCCTCACCGGCCCGGCGGTCGGGCGCGACGTCCCCGACCCCGACGATCCGGGCGAGGGCCGTCGACCCCACCTGGACCTCGTCGAGCCAGAAGATCAGCTCGCCGATCGGCTGCATGAGCTGGACCGCGTACAGCGCGATCGTCGTCACGGACCCGACCGTGGTGTGGCCGGTCGAGACGAGGTACGCGCCCCAGACGAGGACCCCGATGATCGGCAGCACGAACGAGATGTCCACGCCCGGGAACAGGACGGTCCGCAGCCGGAGCGTGTACCGCTCGGCGGCGAAGGCCTCGCGCAGGTCCGCGTCCGTCCGGGCGCGTCGTCGCGGGCCGAGCCCGAGCGCGTCCACCGTCCGCGCGCCCTCCACGGACTCGGTGATGGTGCCGTTGAGCCGCGCATAGGACGCGGACTCGCGCAGGTAGCCGGCGGCGGCGCGCCGCAGGTACCACCGCACGGTCGGGATCAGCACCGGGGTGCCGACGAGCAGGGCCACCGCCACCCGCCAGTCCACGACGAACGCCGCGACCACGGTGAGCGCGATCGTCGCGGAGGTGACGAGCACCCGCGGCACGCCGAACCGGACGGTGTGCTGGACGCGGTCGATGTCGGTCGTGGTGCGGGAGACGAGGTCGCCCGTCCCCGCCCGCTCGACGACGGACAGCGGCAGGCGCGTGACGGTCCCGACGAACTCCTCGCGCAGGTCCGCGAAGACCGTCTCGCCCAGCACCATCGAGGCGCGCTGGGCCGCGCGGACCAGGCCGGCCTGCAGGACCACCGCGACCACGAGGACGAGGACGGCCTGGTCCACGAAGGAGCCGTCGGCGCCACGGCGCACGGCGTCGACCATGAGACCCAGCAGCCACGGCCCGGCCAGGCCGGCCATGGCGGCCGCGACGTGCAGCCCGAGCACGCGACCGAGGCCGCCCCGGTGCCGACGCAGGAGCCGGCCGGTGTGCGCGCGCAGCGCGGTGGCATCAGCGACGGGCAGCTTCACGGTGCTCCTCCTCCTCTCGTGCGGTCGTGGTCTCCTCGGCGGCGGCCCGGCTGACGACGCCGCGGTACCGGGCGGCGGCGTCGGGCCCGGCGCTGCCGTGCAGCAGCCCGCGGTGCGTCCCGCGGGCCTGCACGGTGCCCTCGGCGACGAGGACGACCTCGTCGACCCGGTCCAGCACGAGCGGGCTCGCGGTCACGACGACGGTCGTGCGGCCGGTGCGGACGCGCGCCAGGCGTGCGGCGATCCGGGCCTCGGTGTGGGCGTCGACCGCACTGGTCGGCTCGACCAGCACGAGCACCTCCGGCTCGGTCAGCAGGGCACGGGCCAGGGCCAGGCGCTGCCGCTGCCCTCCGGACAGCGACCGCCCCTTCTCGGCCACCTCCCCGTCCAGGCCGTCCGGGACGGAGTCGAGGACGTCCTGCCCGTCCGCGGCCAGGAGCGCGGCGAGCAGGCGGGCGTCCGCGGCCTCGCGCACCTGGCCGAGCCCGGCCGGGGCGTCGTCGGCCTGGCGTCCCGCCAGCTCGTCCCGCAGGAGACCGGTGAACAGCTGCGGGGTCGACTCGGCGACGACGACGCGCCGGCGCACCTCGGCCAGGCCGAGCGCCGCGAGCGGCACGCCGCCGAGGGTGACGCGGGCGGCGTCGTCGGCGTGCTCCCGGCCCAGGAGGCCGAGCCGGGTCGCGATGCGGGCCGTCTCGTCGGGGTCGGCGCTGACGAGCGCCGTCACCGTGCCCCCGCGGACGACCAGGCCGGACGCCTCGTCGACGACGTCGCCACCCGGCGCCGGCGCGGGTGCCGCCGGCGGCCCGGGCAGCTCCGCGCCGGTGACCGGCACGCGCAGCACCCGCAGGATCTTGCGGACGCCGACGAGGGCGCGGGTCAGGACGTGGACCGCCTGCGTCGCCGCCGTCAGCGGCTCGGTGAGGAACGCCGCGTAGCCGTAGAAGGTCACGAGCTGTCCGGGTGTGATCTCCCCGCTCAGCGCCAGGCGGGCGCCGACCCACACGACGCCGGCGAGGAACAGTCCTGGCAGCAGGGTCTGCAGGCCGTCGAGCAGGGACTGGGTCTGGGCGACGCGCACGCCGGCCCGGCGCACCCGCTGGGACTGCTCGCGGTACCGCGCGGCGAAGACGTCCTCGCCGCCGATCCCGCGCAGGATGCGCAGGCCCGAGACGGTGTCCGAGCCCAGCGTGGTCAGGCGGCCCGCGGCCTCGCGCTGCTCCGCCTGCCGCTTCTGCAGCGGGCGGACGACGAGAGCCAGGATGCCCGCGACGGCGGGCAGGCCGACGAGGACGGCGACGCCGAGCACCACCGAGCTGTCCAGCAGGAGCGCGGCGACGACGAGGTAGGCGACCAGGCCGCCGATGAAGCGGGCGGTCACGTAGAACACCTCGCCCACCCGCAGCGCGTCGCTGGCGACGGTCGCCACGACCTCGCCCGTCGGCAGCTCCGCGGTCACGGCGTCGCCGGTGCGCGAGACGTGGTGCCCCACGAGCTGGCTGGTGCGGAACGCCCCGCGCAGCCAGTTGTGCACGTCGAGGATGTGCCCGAACACGTTGCCCAGCACCAGGACGAGCCCCGCGGCGAGGATGAGCAGGCAGCCGACGAGGAGCTCGCGCGACAGGCCGTCGTCCAGGCCGGTGTCCACGACGCGGCCCAGCAGGAACGGCAGCGCGGCGAGCGAGACGGCGCTCGCGACGGCGAGCAGCGAGCTGCCGAGCAGCAGCAGGCCCTGACGTCGGGCGACCCACCACAGGTAGGCGGGTGCCGAGGTCAGCGGGGGTGTCCCCGGGTCGGTCTCAGGAAGCGAACGCACTCTCGCAACGGTACGACGGGCCCCTGACACGGTCGATGGAATTAGCCGGGCCAGGTGGTCGTTGGGCACTGTCGCGGCCTCGCGCGCGCCGACGTCGCGCGGCGGGCGGCCCGGGGCTGAGGGAGAATCGGTCGCGTCGCCCCCGGGCACCGAGGGCGCGGCGGTTCGGCAGCTGCGGGGGGAGAAGGAGGACGCGCGTGGCAGGCACCTCACCGGGGACGTCGTCGGGCACGTCGAGCGGCACCCCGACGGGCACGCGGACGGGCACCGCACCGACGACGACGGCGCCGCGTCCCCGCAAGGACTGGCCCACGAGGGCGGAGGCGTCCCTGCAGCGCTACCGCGTGCTCGCGCTCATCACCGGCGTCACGCTCCTGGTCTTCACCGTCGAGCTCGTCCTCAAGTACGGCTTCGCGGTGGGCGGCCCGGTGATGGAGTGGTTCGACGAGTGGTTCGCGCAGATCCACGGCCTCGTCTACATCGTCTACCTCGTCACCGTCGTGGACCTCTGGTCGACGATGCGCTGGGGATTCGGCCGGCTCACCGCGATGGTGCTCGCCGGCGTCGTGCCGCTGATGTCGTTCTTCGTCGAGCGCCGCATCCACGCGCGCGGCGAGGAGCAGGTCGCCACCGGCCGACCCGCCGCCCGCGCCCGCGCCTCCCGCCCCGCCGCCCGGACCCGCTGACCGGAGGAGGGGCGATGAGCGCGCGCGAGATCGGGCTCCGGCTGCTCGTCGTGTGGGGGGGTCGGCGCATCCGCCGGGGGCCTCCTGCTGTTCCTCGCGGGGATCGTCGTGCTGCTGCTGGCGCTCGCCCCGGCCGGCTCGACGTCCGTCCTGGTCGTGTGGGCCGCGTACGTCCTGCTCGGCGCCGTCGCCCTGGTCGCCGCGCTCGGCGCCGCGGTCGCGCTGTGGGGCTCCGGGCCGACGCTCTTCCTGTCGCGCGTGCCGCTCGGCCTCGTCGCCGTGCCGGGCGCCGTGCTCGCCATCGCCGTGGTCCGGCCCGTGCTGTCACCCGGCATGGTGCTGCGCGTGCCGCTGCTCGTCGAGGCGCTGGCCGGTGCCGCCGTCGCCGTCGCGGTCCTGCCGGCCGTCGTCGCGACGATCACCTGGCTCCGCGCCCGGCGGTCCGGTCCCACGGCCCCGCCCTGGCCGGCCTGACCGCGGCCCGGACGTGCCCAGGGCGTCGTCGTCGGCCTCACTAGACTCGCTCGGGTGACCGACTCCCAGCCGCAGTCCCGCGGCACCGACGCCCGGCCCGTCCTCGTCGTCGACTTCGGCGCCCAGTACGCCCAGCTCATCGCCCGGCGCGTGCGCGAGGCGCACGTCTACTCCGAGGTCGTCCCGCACACCTGGACCACCGAGCAGATCCTCGAGCGCGACCCGTCCGCGGTGATCCTGTCCGGCGGGCCCTCGAGCGTGTACGCCGACGGCGCGCCGGGCGTGGACCCCGCCCTGTTCGACGCGGGCGTGCCGGTCCTGGGCATCTGCTACGGGTTCCAGGCCATGGCGCAGGCGCTCGGCGGCACCGTCGCGCAGACCGGGCAGCGCGAGTACGGCGGCACCCACGTGGACGTCCCGGAGTCCGGTGTCCTGCTGACCGGGTCGCCCCAGGAGCAGTCGGTGTGGATGAGCCACGGCGACGCGGTGCACGCGGCGCCCGAGGGCTTCCACGTGCTCGCCACCTCGGCCGGCTCGCCCGTCGCCGCGTTCGAGGACCGCGACCGCCGGTTGTACGGCATGCAGTGGCACCCCGAGGTCAAGCACTCCCCGCTCGGGCAGCACGCGCTGGAGAACTTCCTGTACCGCGGAGCAGGCCTGCGCCCGGACTGGACGCCCGGCAACGTCGTGGCGGAGCAGGTCGCGCGCATCCGGGCCCAGGTCGGCGACGCGCGCGTCATCTGCGGCCTGTCCGGCGGGGTCGACTCGGCCGTCGCCGCGGCGCTCGTGCAGCGCGCTGTCGGGGACCAGCTCACCTGCGTCTTCGTCGACCACGGCCTGCTGCGCCAGGGCGAGCCGGAGCAGGTCGAGCGGGACTTCGTCGCCGCGACGGGGGTCCGCCTCGTCGTCGCCGACGCGCGCGAGCGGTTCCTCACCGCGCTCGCCGGGGTGACCGACCCCGAGGAGAAGCGCAAGATCATCGGGCGGGAGTTCATCCGCGTCTTCGAGCAGGCCGCCCGCGACGTCGTCGCCGAGAGCGGCGCGCACGGCGAGGAGGTGCGCTTCCTCGTCCAGGGCACGCTCTACCCGGACGTCGTGGAGTCCGGCGGGGGCGAGGGGGCCGCCAACATCAAGAGCCACCACAACGTCGGCGGGCTGCCGGACGACCTGCAGTTCGAGCTCGTCGAGCCGCTGCGGACGTTGTTCAAGGACGAGGTCCGGGCGGTCGGCCTCGAGCTCGGCCTGCCGGACGCGATCGTGTGGCGCCAGCCCTTCCCCGGCCCGGGGCTGGGCATCCGGATCATCGGCGAGGTCACGGCCGAGCGCCTGGACCTGCTGCGCGCGGCGGACGCGATCGCGCGCGAGGAGCTCTCCCGTGCCGGGCTGGACCGCACCGTGTGGCAGTGCCCGGTCGTGCTGCTCGCGGACGTCCGTTCGGTCGGCGTGCAGGGGGACGGCCGCACCTACGGCCACCCGGTCGTCCTGCGGCCGGTGACCAGCGAGGACGCGATGACGGCGGACTGGGCCCGGGTCCCGTACGACGTCCTGGCCCGCATCTCCACGCGGATCACCAACGAGGTGCCCGAGGTCAACCGGGTCGTCCTCGACGTGACGAGCAAGCCGCCGGGCACCATCGAGTGGGAGTGAGCCACCAAGACTGACCTGCAACGACGCGGCTTGCCATCGACCTGTTGGATGGTCAAGTGCACTCTAGCGTGCCCCCTGGACTGGGCTACATGACGTGAGGGTTCGTCTCGCTGGGAGGGCAGCGGCGCGTCACTGGGGCTCCCGGGAGCTGCTGGAGCGGCTCTCGGCAGCTGACGTCGGTCGGCACCACGCGCGGGGTCTGGCTTCGCACGGGCTGGTCCCCAGACCTGCCGGCACAACGATCGAGGTCCGCTTCCCCTGCGTGAGCGGCAGAGCCGGTCCCGGTCAACGAATAGGAGGTCGAGCCGATCCCGCCCGCGCACCCAGAAAGCATGGCCCCATGAGCTCGGTCCGGGGGATGCGTGCGCAGGCCCGGCCGTCGGTCGAGGGCTGGCCGGCGCGACTGGCGGACTGTCACCCGGTGTGCTGGCGTGCCTGGTGCTGTTCACCGCCCCGGTGTGGGACCCGGCGCTGCTGTCCTCCGGCGGCTGAGGTCATAGGGCGTCGCGCAGCAGCGCGCACGCCTCGCTCATCGCATAGCGGGCCTCGATCTGATCCAGGATCAGCGCCAGCGGGGTCTCGGAGCGCCGCTGGGCCATCTGCTCCAGCGCGGTGAGCGCTCGAGCTGGGTTCACCGACACGGTGTCCCGAGCGAACACTTGTGGGGAGACCACCGCGATCCCGTGCGGCAGCAGCGCGGCGGGGAAGTCCTCGTCATTGTCGGTGACGATGACCTGCGCCCCTGCGGCGAATGCTCCGGCCAGGACGTGCTCGTCGTTGGCGTCGGGCAGCCCGAAGGGCGCCAGCCGGCTGGTATCGGTCTCGGGGACCACGGCGTCGGCGAACGCCTCACCCATCATGGTGACCAGGCGGTCCGCCGCGGCGAGAGCTTCGTCCGGCGACTGGCCGCGGCGGACCCGCTTGCGTTCCTCGCAGTAGTGCAGCTCCACCAGGGTGTGCGCACTCCACACCGGGCGGTACAGACCTTCTACCGCCCAGGACAGCAGAACGTCGCGGCGCAGGCTCGGCCACAAGGTGTTGGTGTCGAGCGTCGCGGTGAACACACCGCCGAATCCTGCCAGACAGTCACAGCGCGCCGTTTCAGTTCCGGCGACGAGCTCCGACTGCGGCGCGGGCTTCACGCATCTGGGCGAGGGCTTCCTGTAGGTCGTCTTCGTCATCAAGGGGGACCGACGTCGCTTCCAACGCGGCGTACTGCTCGGCTCTGCGTCGGTCCCGGTAGGCCAGGACGTCCGCCAGCAGGACCATCCTCCGGCTGGAGTTGCGCTCGTGGGGGATGAGCCCGTCCTCGAGGAGCTTGACCAGGGTTGGGCGGCTGATCATCAGCAGATCCGCCGCTTGCTGGGTGGTCAACCGGGTCGACATCGGGGCGACCGTGACGGCTTTGCCGGCCTGCAGGGCCTGCACGACGTGCAGGAGGACCTCGTGGATCTCCCGGGGCACCTCAACACGTTCCCCCGGCCCGGAGCCGATCAAAGCGTAGGTCGGCTCCACCGTTGCACCATGGCGCTCGCTGTGGGCGGCCAGGAAGTCGTACACCCGGGCTAAGTCCTGATCGGCGGCCGGAAGGTAGGTGTGCTGGGTGAGGGTGGCAGTCATGGCTCCTCCTTCGGAACGCAGGAAGCGTATCCACTTGCGTTTCTTTCGGCAAGAGCGGGCCGGCGGTGCGTCGCGCCTGGCCTTCAGGGTTAGGACTCACACATGACCCATGCAACCAACACCCCAAGGCTGGACGGCTCGCCGCTGGCATCGGTGGGAGGCGAGCCAGCAACCTCGGCCGGTTCGGCGGCGCCTGCCGCTCTCACACTGGCGGGCTGCCCTCCGACCACGTCTTGTCCCAACTCAACGTGAAGCGCGTGATTCGGAAGTCGTCGGTGTCCGTCTCATCGAACGGATGGGTGAGGTAACGCGCCGCGTCGTGCTCCGCTCCGTGCGGGCTCACCTCGACCAGTGCGAGCCTGTAGTCAGCCCCGAGGTTCTTCGCCGTGACGACCTCGTTCTTCGTGATGGTGAAGTCCTCCGCGCCGGCGATGCGGCCCTTCACCTCGATCCGGATGACGCGTCCATCGTCTGCCACTGAGCGGACGTCGTAGCCGGGGTTGTTGTGCGCCATCTCCTCCGGGGTGCGGTTCAGCGACCGTTCGGCGGCGAGCACGGCATCCACCGCGCGCCTCTCGACCTCTGCCGTGTCCTGGGCATGGCGAGTGACGTCAGGTAGCTCGGTTCCGCGGAACTGGTCGACGAACCCCTGCGGCAGGACCAGCGCCGCGCCGGCGACGAGCGGCAGTCGAACCTCGAGGTGGCCCTCGGCGTCGAGATCGATGAGGCGGCGCTCCAGTCGGGTCTCGAGGTCGCGCGCGCGCCGTGCGGCAGTCTCTGGCCGGATGCGCAGCTTCTGTCCGGCGGACTCCTTGTCGAGAAGCGCGGAGTGCTGCCCGTCCCAGTAGTTGATCTCGCTCGTCAGGCGCCGAGTGACCTCGGCGCGGGTGCGCGCGACCGTCGTCCTGACCCGCCGCTCAACCTCTTGCACGTGCTCCGGAAGCGTGTGCTGGACGGCCCAGTCGATAGCGATGTCCTCCGCTCCCCGTGCCAGCCACTCCTCGCCGAAGACCGACTCGGCGACCGCGAGGTCGCTCTGCGGCAACGGCTCGTAGTCGAGGTAGGGCGCCGGCCCACCAGCACGGAGCGCACCCGAAGGGGAGATCTCGACGAAGTCGAACCGCTTGGACACCTTCCGGGGCGGCGAGTGACCGTCCGCGATCTCCTGGTTCATCGCAACGAGCAGCCTCGGCTCGACCCCCGCGTCCGCCGGGTCAACGAGGACGGCGCCCTGTCGGAGTGCGTTGCCGTGCGCCTCGACGGTCAGGTCGACGACCGCCTCGAGCAGCGGGTGTCCGGGGGCGATGAGCTCGGCGGGCGACCACCCCGGCCGGTGCCTCTGACTGCGTTCGAAGCAGACCCGCTCGTAG
>JACIXM010000336.1 GCA_014360395.1 Actinotalea sp. | reverse complement strand
GGGCCGGGTGCCGCGCCGGGCGCGCACCACCGACCACACCGTCGACGAGGGGACCTCACGTGCCGGACCGGGTCGAGCACGCGATGTGGTGGCACGTCTACCCGCTGGGGTTCACCGGCGCGGAGAAGCACGCCCTGCCCGACGACGCCGCTCCCGTCCACCGGTTCGAGCACCTCACGCGGTGGTTGGACTACGTCACCGAGCTCGGGCTCGACGGCGTGGCACTGGGTCCGGTCTTCGCCTCCGAGACCCACGGCTACGACACGGTCGACCACCTCCGCGTGGACCCGCGGCTGGGGACGGAGGAGGACCTCGTCGCGTTCGTCGACGCGGCCCATGCCCGCGGCCTGCGGGTCACGCTGGACGGGGTGTTCAACCACGTCGGTCGGGGCTTCGGGCGCTTCCAGCAGGTGCTGTGGCAGGGGCCGGGCGCCGATGCGGAGTCGTGGTTCCGCCTGCGCTGGCCGGCTGATGCGGGCCCCGGGGCCGAGCCGGACTACGACGACTTCGAGGGGCACCACGCGTTGGTGGCGCTCGACCACGACGAGCCCGCGGTCGCGGCCTACGTCGGGGAGGTCATGCGGTACTGGCTCGAGCGGGGCGTGGACGGCTGGCGCCTGGACGCGGCGTACGCCGTGCCGCCGTCGTTCTGGGCCCGCGTGCTCCCGCAGGTGCGCGCCGCGCACCCCGACGCGTACGTGTTCGGCGAGGTGCTGCACGGCGACTACGCGGCGTTCGTGCGCGAGTCCGGCGTCGACGCCGTGACGCAGTACGAGCTGTGGAAGGCGATCTGGTCCTCGCTCGACGACGCCAACTTCTTCGAGCTCACCTGGACGCTGTCCCGGCACGACGCGCTGCTGGACACCTTCGTCCCCGTGACGTTCGTCGGAAACCACGACGTCACGCGGATCGCGAGCCGCCTCACGGACCGTCGCCACCTGCCGCACGCGCTCGTGGTCCTGCTCACCGTCGCCGGGACCCCGACGATCTACGCCGGCGACGAGCAGGGCCTGACCGGGGTCAAGGAGGACCGCGAGGGCGGCGACGACGCCGTGCGCCCCGTCTTCCCGCCCGAGCCGACGGAGCTCGTGCCCGGCGGCTGGGAGGTGTACGGGCTGCACCGGGAGCTCCTCGCGCTGCGCCGCCGTCACCCGTGGCTGCACCGCGCCCGCGTCGAGGTCCTGACCTGCACCAACACCCGGCTGGTCTACCGCGCCCACGCCGACGACGACGCCCTGCTCGTCGCCCTCAGCCTCGAGGACGAGCCCGTGACCCTCGAGGTCCCGGGTGCGGGGGAGGTCCTCGCCGGGAGCGCGGAGGTGGAGGCCGGGGCTTCGGTGCGCCTGCCGGCGCACGGCTGGGCCGTGCTGGCGGGCGCGGTCGCCGGCTGACCGGGAGGGTCGGCAGCGGCCGCCAGGCGGGGGTGACGACCCCCGGCGGCGAAGGTCAGCGGCGGCGCAGCGGGCGTGCGGCGACGACGAGGGCGGCGAGGACCGCCATGGCGACCAGCGCCAGCGTCAGGCGCCCGGCGACCGCGGCGGCGAGGGCGACCGGGAGGAAGGCAGCCCCGGCGACGCGGAGGTTGATGCCGAGCCGACCGCGCCGCAGCAGGCCCAGGCCGGTCATCACGGAGCCGACCGCCAGGAGCGCGAGGAGCACCAGCAGGACGACGGTGGTGAGCGTCGGGCCCAGGTGCGCGATCCACGACGACGGGTCGAGCGCCTCGGCGTCGACGGCCGGCGCGCGGGTCGCGAGCCACACGAGGGCAGTGATCGGCCCACCCAGCACCAGCGCCCAGCCGGCGAGGGCCTCGGCCGGGCCGGAGGTCCACGGCATGCTCGTCTCGAGCGTCACGCGCTCGTACCCGGTGCGGACGTGCCGCGTGGGCGCGTGGAGATCCCCCTGCTGCTGAGTCATGGGACGAATTCTAGCACCCAGGTCCCGATACCGCCCGGCGAACGGGAACCCTTCACCCGGTGGCCGTGCTGGTGGCGCCACCGGCGGCCGACGGCCCGGACCGCTCGCGGCAGCCGTCCGCGCTCGCGACGATGGGGCGATGGACGACGTCGAACGGCCCGCCCTGCGCTCCGCGCTCGCCGAGCGCCGGGTCGCGGCGGCGCAGCGGCTGGCCGCGCTGACCGGCCGGTTCGACGAGGTCGTCGCGGCGTCGCTCGGCGCCAACCTCGACGACGAGCACGACCCGGAGGGCGCGACCATCGCCTTCGAGCGGGCGCAGATCGACGCCCTCGCGCGCCAGGCGGCGGCCGAGCTCGCCGAGGTCGACGCGGCGCAGGCCCGGCTCGCCGACGGCACGTACGGCACCTGCGAGCGGTGCGCGCAGCCCATCCCCGTCGGGCGGCTCGAGGCGCGCCCGACGGCGCGCACGTGCGTGGGGTGCGCCCAGCGCTGACCTCGCCCGGTCGGTGAGCGTCGGCCGGCCGCCGGACGGTCGCCGGGTCTCAGCCCGGCGTGGCCGCCGCGGCCGCCCGCGCGGCTGCGGGCAGGGCCTCGACGATGCGGCCGAGCGCGGCGTCGTCGTGCGCAGCGGAGAGGAACCACGCCTCGAAGACGCTCGGCGGGGCGTGGACGCCCTGCTCGAGCAGGGCGTGGAACAGGGCGGGGTAGCGCCACGTGTCCTGCGCCTGGGCGCGGGCGTAGTCCGTCACGGGGCCGTCGGCGGGGTCGACGAACGCGGGGCTGAACAGCGTGCCGGCCCACTGGATCGAGTGCGCCACGCCCTCGGCGGTCAGCGCCGCGGTCAGGGCGTCCGCGACGACGTGCGCGGCGCGGTCGATCCGTGCGTACACGGCGTCGTCGGCGGCCCGGAGCGTCGCCAGGCCCGCGGCCGTGGCCACCGGGTTCCCGCTCAGCGTGCCGGCCTGGTACACCGGGCCGAGCGGCGCGAGGTGCTCCATGACGTCCTGACGCCCGCCGACCGCAGCCACCGGCAGACCGCCGCCGACGACCTTGCCGAACAGCAGCAGGTCCGGGTCCCAGCCCTCGACCGCGCTCTCCAGGCCCCACCAGCCCGACGACGAGGCCCGGAAGCCCGTGAGCACCTCGTCCAGCACGAGCATCGCCCCGTGCTCGCGGGTGATCCGCCGCAGCGCGGCGTTGAACCCCGGCAGCGGCGGGACCACGCCCATGTTCGCCGGCGCCGCCTCGGTGACGACGGCGGCGATCCGGTCGCCGTGGGCGGCGAAGGCGGCCTCGACCGCGGCGACGTCGTTGTAGGGCAGCACGAGGGTCTCGGCGGCGGTCGCCTCGGTGACACCCGCGGAGCCGGGCAGCGCGAGCGTCGCGACGCCGGATCCGGCCTGCGCGAGCAGGGCGTCGAGGTGCCCGTGGTAGCACCCGGCGAACTTGACGATCAGCGGGCGCCCGGTGACGCCGCGCGCCAGGCGGAGCGCCGTCATCGCCGCCTCCGTGCCGGTGGAGACGAAGCGCAGCCGCTCGACGGCCGGCACGCGGCGCTGGATCTCCCGCGCCAGCTGGGTCTCCCGCTCGGTCGGGGCGCCGAAGCTCAGGCCCTGGGAGGCGGCCTGCTGCACCGCCCAGACGACGGCGGGGTGCGCGTGGCCGAGCACCATCGGGCCCCAGGAGCCGACGAGGTCGACGTACTCGTTGCCGTCGACGTCGGTGAGGTAGGCCCCGCGCGCGGACGCCATGAACCGGGGTGTGCCGCCGACGGACCGGAACGCCCGCACCGGCGAGCTGACGCCGCCCGGCATGACGGCCTGCGCGGCGAGGAAGGCCTCCGCGGAGCGCGGGGTGCCCGGGCGGGCGTCGTCGTCGCTGTCCGGGGCCTGGTGTCCGTGCGTGCTCGTCCCCATCAGATCTCCTCCCGCAGCCAGCCGGCGAGCTCCAGCGCCCAGTAGGTCAGGACCGCGTCGGCACCCGCCCGGCGGATCGCGAGCACCGACTCCGCGACGGTGCGCCGCCGGTCCAGCCACCCCTGTGCGGCGGCCGCCTCGATCATCGCGTACTCGCCGGAGACCTGGTACGCCCAGACCGGGACCTCGCTGGTGGCGGCGACGTCCGCCAAGACGTCCAGGTAGGAGCCGGCGGGCTTGACCATGACGACGTCGGCGCCCTCCTCGACGTCGAGGACCGCCTCGCGCAGGCCCTCCCGGCGGTTCGCCGGGTCGAGCTGGTACGCGCGACGGTCGCCGGTGAGCTGGGAGTCGACCGCCTCGCGGAAGGGTCCGTAGAACGCGGAGGCGTACTTCGCGGCGTAGGCGAGCAGGGCGACGTCGTCGTGCCCGGCGGCGTCCAGGGCCGCGCGCACGGCCGCCGTCTGCCCGTCCATCATCCCGCTGAGGCCGAGCAGGTGGGCGCCCGCCTCGGCCTGTGCGACGGCCATGGCGCGGTAGTGCTCGAGTGTCGCGTCGTTGTCGACGTCGCCGGCGCGGCCGGGCCGGGTGTCGAGCACGCCGCAGTGCCCGTGGTCGGTGAACTCGTCCAGGCACAGGTCGCCCATGACGACGAGCGCGTCGCCGGCCTCGGCCACGGCGTCGGCGAGCGCCACGTTGAGGATCCCCTCGGGCCGGCACGCCGCGGAGCCGGTCGCGTCGCGCTCGGCCGGCACGCCGAAGAGCATGACGCCGCCGATCCCGGCCGACGCCGCCTCGGCGACCGCCCGGCGCAGGGTGTCCCGGCTGTGCTGGACCTGGCCGGGCATGGAGGCGATCGGCACCGGCTCGGTGGCGCCCTCCTTGACGAAGAGCGGCAGCACGAGCTGCGCGGGCACGAGCTGTGTCTCGGCGACGAGGCGGCGCAGGGCCGGGGTGCGCCGGAGGCGGCGGGGGCGGACGGTGGGGAAGCGGCTCACAGGGGCCTCCGGTCGGGGGCGGGGGACGGGGGGAGCGGGGCCTGCGCGGCAGGGTCGGGTGCAGGGCCGGCCGCAGCAGGGTCGGTCGCCGCGCGCCGGGCGGGGCCGCCCACGCCGGGCACTCCGGGCGCCGCACCGGGCACGCCGTGCGCCGCGAGCGCCGCGACGAGCTCCTCGGCGGAGGCGGCGGCGGGCACGACGTCGACGCGCAGCCCGAGCTCGCGGGCGGCGGCGGCCGTGCGCGACCCGATGCAGCAGACCACCACCGACGACGCCGGGGTGCCGAGCAGCTCGACGAGGCTGCGGACGGTGCTCGCCGAGCTGAGCAGGACCGCGTGGATCCCGCCGCTGCGCCAGGCGGCGCGCACGGCCTCGGACGGGCCGGGTCCGCGCACGGTCCGGTAGGCGACGACCTCGTCGACCGCCCAGCCCGCCGCCCGCAGCCCGTCCACGACGGTGGGTTCGGCCAGGTCCGAGTGCGGGACGAGGACGCGTGCGCCGCTCGTCCGCGTGCCGTCGCCCCGGCCGACGGCACCCTGCCCCGTCATCTCCGCGACCAGCCCCGCGGCGGACCGCTCGCCGGACGGCAGCAGGTCGGTGGCGACACCGTGCTCGGTGAGGGCCCGCGCGGTCCCGGGCCCGACGGCGGCGACGCGCGTCGCGCGGAGCAGGTCCGGCAGTGCCCGGTCCGGGCCGAGGACGCCGGGGACGCGCTCGGCGAGCGCCGTCACCGTGGTCGCGGAGGTCACGGTCACCCAGTCGTACGCCCCGTCGGCGAGCCGCCGCAGGGCCTCTTCCAGCGGGGCGACGTCCGCGGGCGGCGCGAACGTGATGAGCGGGACGACGACGCCCTCGGCGCCCTCCGTCGCCAGGAGTGCGGCCACGCGCTCGCCCCAGTCGCCGCCACGGCCGACGAGCACGCGACGGCCGGCGAGCCGGCGCCCGGTGCCGTCGCCGGCTGCGCTCACCGGCGACCGTCCGGGCCGAGGGGCGCCAGCTCGCCGGCGCCGTCGGCCAGCATCTGCTCGGCCACGGCGCGGCCCAGGCGGCGGGCGGCGGCGACGAGCTCCTCGGTGGTCGGCGCCGGGGCGTCGTCGGGCGCGGGCCGGAAGACGGTCGGCGGGTGGGCCGGCAGGCCCAGGGCGGGGGTGTCCGGCAGCCGCACGGACGCGGACGCACGCAGGACCGCCCCGCCGTCCGCGCGCGCGACCACGGCGTCGAGCGTGAGGTGCCCGTCGGGGTCCACGTGGCCGAGTGCGCCGATCGGGGCCGCGCACCCGGCCTCCAGCGCCGCGAGGAGCTCGCGCTCGGCGGTGACGGCCAGCCGGGTCGGGAGGTGGTCGAGGGCGGCCAGCGCCGCGGCGAGCTCCGGGTCGGCAC
>JACIXM010000335.1 GCA_014360395.1 Actinotalea sp. | reverse complement strand
CCCAGGACGTGCGTGCCGGCAGCGTCGGCTCGCCCGAGAACCCGGCCGCCGAGGTCGACCTCGGCGCCCTCACCGACGGGCAGACCGGGCACGGCCTGCCGCGCCGTCGTCAGCGGGGCGCGGAGGCGGCCCCGCTCACGACGTACCGAGACCAGGACGACGCCGCTGCGGCGCCGTCCATCCCGCTCGCGCCCCGCGCCGACGCGCTCGCCGGCGCGGCCGGAGTACCGGTCGAGGGCGGGTGGGCCCCGGATGTCGTCGAGGCCCAGCCGCTCGCCGTCCGGCGCCGTGCGGACGACGACGCGCCGGAGGCCCCGCTGCCGAGCCGCGCGCCCGCCGCCGCCGACACCACGAGCGTGCTGCCGACCCGGACGCCCGCGACCCCGGACCTGCCGGTCCGTGCGTCCGCCCTGCCGGTGCGGGAGCCCGGCCTGCCCGTGCGCGAGTCGGGCCTGCCGGTGCGGGACCCTGCGGGTGCCTCGCGTGCCGGCGACGGCCCGTCCGAGGCGACGGCTCCCGCCGCGCCCCCGGAGAGCCGGACGTCGATGTTCTCGGGCTTCCGGTCGCGCCGGGCCGAGCTCGCCGCCGCCGCGGTCGACCAGCTGCCGGACCGTGTGGACGAGCAGCCCGCGGGGGACGGCGCCGACCGTCTCGCGGCGGCCGCGACCGGGTTCGGTGGCGGATGGGGCGAGGGCGGGGACGCCCCGGCCGAGCCCGTCCCGCTGGTCATCCCGGCGCTGGAGGACGACGACGTCCCGCCGTCGCTGCTCGGCGCGGTCGAGGAGCGCCCCTCCGGCCGGCACGCGCTGCGGGTGGAGGAGCCCGCGTGGCAGCCGGTCGAGCCGGAGCCCGTCGAGCCGGCCTGGTCCGCGCACGCCTTCGAGGTGCCGGCCCTGGAGGTGTCGGACGACGACGCGTGGTCGCCTTCCCCGGCCGAGGCCGACCACGAGCTGTGGGCGCCCCAGGTGGAGGCGTCCGAGGGTGCACCGGGCGAGCACGTCCCGTCCGAGCAGTGGCAGGTGCCGACCTGGGAGGAGGACCCCGCCCCGACGGCGTCCTGGCCGTCGCCGGAGCAGCCGGTCGCGGTCGAGCAGCCGGCCGCGGAGCAGTGGGACGACGACGCGGCGTGGTCCGCGCCGACCACGCCCGCCCTGGCCGAGGTCGAGCCGGTGTGGGCGCCGCAGCCGACGGCGGAGGCCGAGCCGGTGTGGGCGCCGCAGCCGACGGCGGAGGCCGAGCCGGTGTGGGCGCCGCAGCCGACGGCGGAGGTCGAGCCCGCCTGGGCGCCGCAGCCGACGGCCCAGGTCGAGCCCGCCTGGGCGCCGCAGCCGACCGTCGCGGCGGAGCCGGCGCCCCCGGTGCCTGCCACGCCGTGGTCACGGGTCGGTGAGCCGGCCGGCGGCCCGGTGGGCCTGCCGGGTGCGCCGGACGACGCGGTCGTCGCGGTGGAGCCGACGTCGAAGCGGCGCTGGTGGTCGTTCGGCCGCGGTGCGCGCAGCCACGCCCCGGCCGTCGGGACGCCGGCCGCGCCGGTCGTCGAGGCGGTGGCCGCACCGTCCTGGTCGGCCGACCCGGTCGTGGAGCCGGCCCCGGCGGCGCCGACCGCGCCCGTCCGGGCGTCCGCGTGGGGCTCCCCGGAACCGGGTGCGCACGCCCGGACGCCGGTCGAGCCGGTCGCCCCCGCGACCCCCGGCTCCGGTGCGACGGCGTTCTTCCCCTCCGTCCACGCCACCCGGGACGCGCAGGGCGTGGCCGGGGCGCCGTCGGCCGTCGAGCCCGTGGCGGAGCCGCAGGTCGAGCACGGCTGGCAGGTCCCGTCGCCGCGTCCGGCGCCGCCCCAGCCGGCCGCTCCTGCCGCGCCGGCGACCGGGGCGTGGGCGCCGCAGTCCTGGGACGGCCCGGAGGTCCCGCAGTGGGGCCAGGCCGCGTCGACCGGGCAGGGGGCGGGTGCCGGTGCTCCCGCCGCGGCGGAGGCGCCGCCGACCGCCGTCAGCCCGGAGCCGGCCCCGACGACCTTCACCCCGGAGCCGGGCCCGACGACCTTCACCCCGGAGCCCGGGAGCTTCGACGCCGAGGTCAACACGATGCTCGCCCAGCGCGCCGACCTGGCCCAGCAGGCGCTCGCCGAGCTGAGCCAGCTGTCGGCGTACCGCCCGCAGGCGGTCACCGGTGGTACGGGCTCGCTCACGCGGCGGACGCCGACGGCGGTGCCCGCCGCGCCGGAGATCGCCACGGCGTCGGGCGGACCGCGGCCCGAGCGCGACGCCAACCAGGTGCGCTCGCTGCTGTCGAGCTTCCAGTCCGGCACCAGCCGCGGCCGGATGGCGGTCGACGGCGCCCAGACCACCGGTACCGGGTCCCCCGGTGCCGGTCACGAGGAAGGTCCGTCCGGGGCGGAGGGCGAGCCGGTGGCCGCCGTCGTCCCGACGGACTCCGACCTGACCCAGCGGGGCACCTCGTGGTGACCGCGACATCTCGCCGCCGACAGGCCGGCTACCTCGAGGAGGAGCAGTGACAGCGCTCAGCACGGAAGCAGCCAACTTCGGCTGGCTCCTGGACAACTTCGTCCGCACGGTCCCCGGCACCCGCCACACCCTCGTGGTGTCCGCGGACGGCCTGCTCATGGCGATGTCCGACAACCTGGACCGCACCAACGGGGACCAGATGGCGGCGATCGTGGCGGGCATGTCGAGCCTGACCAAGGGGGCGGCCCGGCAGCTGCAGGCGGGCGAGGTCCGGCAGGCGATCGTGGAGATGGACGAGCTCTTCGTCTTCCTCATGAGCGTGTCGAACGGCTCCGTGCTCGCGGTGGTCGCGGACTCCTCCTGCGACGTCGGGCTCATCGGCTACGAGATGGCGATGCTCGTCGCCCGGACCGAGAGCACCCTGACGCCGCAGCTCGTCACCGAGATGCGCGGCGCCCTGCCGGTCGACGGCGCCCTGCGGACGTCGGCGGTCTGAGCCGATGGCCATCCAACCGGGCTCCGGAGCGGGGCGGCACGCCGAACCCGACGACGGGAGCGAGTACGAGGCGCGGACGGTGCGGCCCTACGCCGTCACCGGCGGCCGCGTCCGTGCGGCCAACTCCGACCTGCCGCTGGAGGCGCTCGTCGAGGTGCTCCCCGGCGCCGCGTCGGCGCACGGCCTGCCGCCCGAGAAGCGCGCGATCCTCCAGCACGCGGCCCACACGTTCGTGTCGGTGGCGGAGCTCTCCGCGCTGCTGCGCCTGCCGATCGGCGTCGTCCGCATCCTGGTGACGGACCTCGCCGACGCCCAGTACATCCGCGTCCACACGTCGACACCCGTCAGCGTGCACACCGGTCAGTCCCCCGCCCTGTCCCTGAGCGTGCTGGAGAGTGTTCTCAATGGCATTTCAGCCCTCTGACACCGCCGTCTCGGACCGCTCGGCGGCCGCCGCCGGTGTCGCCCCCACCGTCGTCAAGATCGTCGTCGCGGGCGGCTTCGCCGTCGGCAAGACGACGTTCATCGGCTCGATCTCCGACATCGAGCCGCTCAACACCGAGGCGGCCATGACCGAGCACTCGGTCGGCGTCGACGACGCCGGCGGGGTCTCGGACCGCAAGGCCACCACCACGGTCGCGATGGACTTCGGTCGCATCGCCCTGCCCGGGTCGCTGTGGCTCTACCTCTTCGGGACCCCGGGTCAGGACCGGTTCCTGTTCATGTGGGACGACCTGGTCCGCGGCGCGATCGGCGCCGTGGTGCTGGTCGACACCGAGCGCCTGGACCAGTGCTTCCCCGCCGTGGACTACTTCGAGTCGCGGGGCATCCCGTTCGTCGTCGCGGTGAACTGCTTCGACGGCGTGGCCAAGCACCAGCTGGAGGACATCCGCGAGGCGCTCCAGGTCCCGGCGCACGTGCCGCTGATGTACACCGACGCCCGCAACCGCGCGGCGACCAAGCAGACGCTCATCTCCCTCGTGCAGCTGGCGATGCAGCGGCTGCGTGCCGGCGTCGCCTGACGGACGACGACGGCGCGGCGGCGCGGCCCGGTGCGGGTCGCGCCGCCGTCGTCGTCCCCGAACCGTGCGCCGCCCGCGGTGATCTAGGCTCCACGGGGACGAGGAGCGATGAGGAGATGCTGACGTACGCCGACGGCTCGGCGCTGAGCCGCGTGCTGGCGACCGATGCCGAGTCCGTCTGGTGGCTGCGCTGGTACGCCGAGCACGCCGACGACGTCGTCACCTCGCCCCTCGGGCTGAACGAGCTGCGGCGGGCGGCGCTCGGCGGGGACACCGTCGCGCGCGCCAAGGCGCACGAGCTGGCCGAGCGCGTCACCGTCGTGCGGTTCTTCGACCAGGCGTTCAAGCCGGCCTCGATGGCGTCGGCCGTGCTCGACCCGTTCCGGGCGATGCACCTGGGGATCGTCGTCGCGCACCCCGACATCGAGCAGCTCGCCACGTACGACGCGCTGCTGGCCCGGGTGGCGTCCATCTACGACGTGCGCGTCGTGTCACCGGGCCGCTCCGACGGCTGGTGGGACGCCTGAGACGAGCCGCAGCGACGACGCCGGGTCACGCCGACTCGGCGACGACGCCCTCCGCTTCGCGGCGGATCGTCCAGACGCGCGCGTCCTTGCCGTCCGGCGGCATCTTCTGGTGGAAGCGCACGGCGTCGCCCTGCGTCACGCCCTCGCCGGCGACCTCGTGCTCGCCGGTCGGGCCCTGAACGCGGAAGGTGGCGTTCCCGGCGAACTGCGCCAGGTCGGTGGGTGGCCCACCGCCCGCGACGTCGACGACGGCGTAGACGACCCCGGACACGACGGTCTCGGGTGTGGAGTACGACATGGCAGCCCCCTGCTGGACGGCTCGACGGTCGGGTGGCGCACGACGGCGGGCGTCGGAGCCAGGATGCGGCCGGCCCGCCGCGCCCACCAGTCGGTTCTCACGACGTGGTCGCCGGCGCCTGGCATGATGGCGGCGCGCTCGCTCGCCGCCCTCACGGCCGGGGAGGAGCGAGGAGGGCTGACCGAGCGGCCGAAGGTGACGGTCTTGAAAACCGTTGTGCGGCAACCCCGCACCAAGGGTTCGAATCCCTTGCCCTCCGCGCAGGGTGCGATCGCGCGTGCTGACGACGGCGCGCCGTCGTCAGCGGTAGCGCCGGCTGACGTCCTCCCGCGTCGACGGACCCGGCTCAACCGCGGCGATCCACGGGCCGGTCCCCTCGGACAGGTCGAGGATGCCCTCCTCCAGCCAGCGGTGCTCCCCCTCGAGGACGGCGCGGGCCACGGCGCGGTCGGCGGCGTCGTCGTTGTGGTGCAGCTGGCGGAAGAGGTGCTCCGCACGACTACGGGACTGGCGGCAGAAGGCGTCCGCGAGCCGGTACGCGGCCGTGCCGCTCGGCGGGTCGTGCCGCCGCAGCGCCTCGGCCCGGGTGCACGCGGCGGTCATCGCGAAGAGCTCCGCGCCGATGTCGACGATCCGGCCCAGCAGGACCTGGCGCTGCTCGAGCCGCGCCTGGTGCCGGACCATCGCGGCGAAGGTCTGGCGCGCGAGGGCCCGGGAGGACCGCTCGACGTAGCGCAGGTGGGTCGCGAGGGGACCGAACTCGGCGTAGGCGCCGGGCAGCGTCCCCTTGCCGACGACGAGACCGGGCAGCCATCGGGCGTAGAAGCCGCCCGCCCCGACGGCGGCCCGGGCCTTGGCGGCGAGGTCGGCGTCGGCGGACGCGAGGTCACCGGCGGCGGCGAGATGGGCGTCCACCGCCTCCCGGGCGATGAGCAGCCGCATGATCTCCGAGCTGCCCTCGAAGATCCGGTTGATGCGCATGTCGCGGAACAGCTGCTCGACGGCGACCGCGCGCTCCCCGCGGGCGGCCAACGAGTCGGCGGTCTCGTAGCCGCGGCCACCGCGGACCTGCACGAGGTCGTCGGCGACGGCGAAGCCCATCTCGCTGGACCACAGCTTGGCCAGGGCTGCCTCGATCCGGACGTCCTTCTGGCCGGCGTCGGCCAGGGCCGCGGACATCTCGAACACGGCCTCGAGCCCGAACGCCGTCGCCGCGATGAACGCGAGCTTCGTGCTGACGGCCTCGTGCCGCCCGACAGGGCGGCCCCACTGGACGC